>VGYP01000096.1 GCA_016872955.1 Planctomycetota bacterium | reverse complement strand
GCGGCCGTCTGGGGGTCGGCAAGCCTCTATCTGCTGTTCTTCGTCAAGGATTCCTGGGCCGCGGCCGGTCTGGCCGCCTGGGGCCTGCTCGTGGTGTCGTCGATCGACAACGTGATCAAGCCGCTCGTGCTCCAGGGGCAGTCGAAACTCCACCCGCTCCTGGCCCTGCTGAGCGTCTTGGGCGGCGTCACCGCCCTCGGGCCGATCGGCATCTTCGTGGGCCCGATCGCGGTGGCCTTCCTCCAGGCCGCTCTGACCATGCTGGCCGCCGAGATCGATAGCCTGGAAGGGCCGCCACGTCCCCCGCTGAGGGGCCCCGCGGGAGGGTGAAGTCGGCTCCAGCCGGCCACCGCCAGTCCGGCCGGAGTTGCACAGGGGTAGGCCGGGAGGTTGAAATCTGCTGGCAAGCGACCCACGGCCCGGGGCCGCGGGTCCTCATCTTGAGGGACCCAAGCGATGTTCGTGAACTGCATGATGGCCCTGGCCGCGGTGCTCGCGACTGGAATCGAGGCTGCGTATCTCCCCGACGACGCGGGCGGGGGCGAGTACCTGGTGCGGGTCGAACCGGACCTGGTGACCAGCGGCAGCGCCTATCAATTCACCAGTGACGTGCCGGCCGATTCCCGTGATGTTCGTCGGGTGCGGATCTACGTCGCCGACACCTGGCCGCCCGCCGTTGAGCGGTCGGTGATCGAGGCCGCCAAACGTCCCCGCCGGGTGACGCCGGTGGCCGTCGCCTCGGCGCGTCCTCTGGACGCCGCCGCCACCGCGGCCGTCGGCGAGGCTGAGCGTCCCTGGGGCTGGCTGATCGGCAGCCTGATCGCGCTGTTTTTGTCGCTGGGCGCAAACGCCTATCTCGGGATGCTGCTCGGGGCGATGCGGCAGCGGTACCTCCGCGACCTGCAACTGGTACGGGCCTGAGCGAACCTTGCTGACGCCGCCGGCAGTCGCATCGGGCTCCCCGTGATCCTGGCGGGCCCGGACGACGTGTCCCGCTGATCTGCTCCCGATCGGCACCCGGACGCATCACGGCGCGCGGTCGCCGCGGAACACTATCGCCGTGGGCGACGGGTTCGGGCCGCGTGCCGCCGCGGCCGCTTCGCAGACGGGGGTTCGTCGTGCTGCAAAGCATCGTCCACGGTCGCACCGAAGAAGAACGCCTCGGCGGGCCAGACATCGTCGCTCGACACCGTGACCTCCTTGAGCGGGGCGGGGGCCGCCTGCGGAGGCTCGGCCGGCGGGGACGGCAGGGCGGGCTTGCGGGCCGGCTGCCGCCGCGTGGTGGCCGCGACGTCGGCAAGCGACCGCACCTCCGCGCCGGCTTCGCGGAACATGCCGGCCACGTGGGCGTGACAGGTGAAGACGAGCATCTGTCGGTCGGAGCCCTGCTCGGCCAGAAACTCGACCAGCGTGCGGGCCGCGGCTCGGGCACGGGCGTCGTCGAAGTTGACCAGCGCGTCGTCCATGACGATCGGCAGCGTCACGTCGTGGCGACCGAGGTCCCGCACCAGCGCCAAACGCAGGGCCAGGAAGACCTGCTCCCGCGTGCCGCGGCTGAGCCGCTCCGGCGGCCAGGTTGGGCCGTCCTGCTCGTGAATTTCGAGCCGGGCCTCGTCCACCGCGGTGGTGATCGTGCGGTAGCGGCCCTCGGTCAGCCTCGCCAGCCAGCGGGAAGCCTCGCGGAGCACCGGCGGCTGGTGGTCGCGGGCCACGGCGGCTCTGGTGTCTTCGAGAAGGCTGCGGGCCCGTTCGAGCACGTGGCGGCGTTCCTGCTGTTCGGCGACGAGTCGCTCGACGGCGGCCAGTTCAGCCTGCAGGGCCTCGTTGCCGCGGTCGGCGGCGGCGGCGTCGAGGCGGCCGGCCACGAGTCCGCGCCGCTGACGGGCCGCGGCCAGCGCCGCCCGGTGCTGAGCGGTCCGCTCCTCAGCCTCGGCCAGTCGCGACACGAGCGGCACCGTCGCCGCATCGGCGAGCCACTGGTCGACGTCGACCGGCTCGTTCGTGCGGCGGCGGGCGTCGTGCCAATCCCGATCCGCGGCCTCCGCGGCCAGCCGTCGTTGCTCGTACTCAGGGCGGCGATCGACCTTGGAGAGAAACCCGTCACGATCGGTCACACCCCAGCGGGCGTAGAACTCCTGCACGGCGCGTTCGGCCACCTTCACCTGCCGCACGGCATGGCGATGACGGCGGCGGGCCGACTCCAGCCGGCGGGTGAGCGACGCCCGGCGCCGGACGACAGCCCGGTCGGCGTCGAGCCGCTCCTTGAGCATCCGCAGGTGGTCCAGCGGCGTGGCCTCGGGCACCAGCTCGCACTCCACCAGCAACTCGTCGATTCGTCGGCCCAGCGACGCGAGTTCCTCGCGCTTGTGGCGGGCTTCCTCCGAGAGTCGTCGGCGGTCGTCGTCCAGGGTGAGGAGCGTGTGGCGATGGGCCGCGATTTGCCTGACTTCGCGAGGCGAGAGGTTCGCCGGCAGACCGCGCTGCTCGAGCGCCTTGCGCCATCTCGCTGCTGCCGTGGCCCGATCCTCGACCGCCTGCTTGACGGCCTGCTTGGCTGCCGCGACCCGTTCGGCCAGCACGTGCACCGAGCCTTCGCGGGCGGCGAGTTCCTCCAGCCGGTCCAGTTCGGCCTGCGCGGCGGCGAGCTTGCGGTCGAGGCTCAGACCGCCGTCGCCGGCCAGCCGGCCGTCGAGCAGGCCGCACTGGGCCGCCAGGTCGTCCCGCTGCTGCCGGACCATGTCGTACTGCCGGCGGGCGGCTTCCAGCCGGGCCGAGGCGTTGCGGTCGAGCGACCAGGTCGTCACCGACGCGACGCCGGCACCCAGCGCGCCCAAGGCGGCCATCGCGTAGGCCAGCGAGCCAGTCACCGCCTTGGGTAGGAGCGAGCCGGACAGCAGCATGCCGGTGCCGATCACGAACAGCCCGCCGAGTGCGACCAGCAGCGGGATCGGGATCAGTTGGGCTTCCATGCTCTCCGCTACCTCCCGCTCGAGGCGGGTCACGGTGCGGTCGAGTTCGGCCATCTGATCACCGGCGGCCAGTCGCCGCCGGATGGCGGCCACCCGCTCGCCCGCCTGTTCGATGGCCTGCTGGATGGTGCCACCCAGGCGCCGGCCTGCACCCTCGACCGTGCCGCGGGCGGCCGCCACGGCGCGTTCGGCCTCCACCCGCTCCCGTTTGACCGCCGCCAGATCACGGGACGCGCGGCTGCGGGCCCGGGCCCGGCTGCGGAGCGGGCCAAACGACAGGGCGAAGCCCTCGGGCAGGAGCACCTCCGGCAGCGACTCGACGTCGAACTCGGCGGGCAGCGTCACTGGCACGAGCCGCGACAGACCGGCGATGCCCACCTGCTCCCCGAACCGGCGGGCGGCGAGCTTGGCGTGGCTTTCAGCGCGAGCCACGTCGGCGGCAAGCCGCTCCAAGCGGGGCTCGTCCTCGACGAGCGTCGCGATCGCCGACCGCTTTGACCAGACCACCGACTCTGCCGGCAGTTCCCGCAGCTGGCGGGCGAGCTTGCCGCGGCTGCGGTGCCGCGCCTTGGCGGCCCGCTGGCCCCGCCGCAGGGTGCGATCTGCGATCCGCCACGCGTCGCGGTCGGCGTGCACCAGCGGCACGCTCTCGAGCGTTGCCAGCCGCCCGGCCGTGTCTTTCCAGGCGGCGTGGAGTGGCTCGATGGCGATCACGCCCCTGACCACCGCCTCCGTCCGCTCGGCCCGCTCGATGTGGCCGAGCAACGTCGCGATCTCGGCATCTTGGTGGGCCAGTTCGGTCCATGCGTTGCTGGCCGCCAGGGCAGGCGATCCCGAGGACGTGAGCCGTTCGAGCAGGTCGGCCCGGCGGGCCTTCAGGGCCGTCAGCGGCGAGACGTCGGGGTCGGCGGAATCGAGCCGCTCGAGCGCCTCCGTGAGGTGCGTGATCACGCGGGCGACGTGGGATCGGTCGAGCCCGCTGGCGAGTTCGTACAGCCGGCTTCCGCAGCCTTCGGGCTCCAGCGTCCGCAGATCGTGCAGCTCGTCGAGGCCGAAGGCCATCACACTGGTAAAGGTCGTCTCGTCGATCGCCCCGACGATATCCTGGAGGTAGTAGCGGTGCCGGGGGCCGGCGGCTTCGCCGCGCCGGCGGTCGGTCTCCTCGAGTTCCGCGATTTCGATCAGGTCGCCCTCGTCGCCCCCCAGGCCGACGCAGTCGTCGTCGTAGGCCTGCTGCGAGAGGCCGGCGAGATGCGGTCCCTCGTGCCGGCGCTCGATCGAGAGGAGCGCCCGCTCGGGAGGCACGCGGATCGCCAACCGCCCCGCGCAGGGCAACCGGGGATCGAGCACGCCGCGGCGAAAAGCGCCCTCGAAGCCGAAGAAGATCGCCCGCACGAGTTCGAGGATGGTGGTCTTGCCGGTCTCGTTGGTGCCGTGCAGCACCTGGACGCCCGGACCCAGGCGGTCGATGACGACGCGGTCGAGGGCACCGAACCTCTCGACCTCGATGCGTTGGATGAACATCCGACTCTCCTGCCGTGAAGGACCTGGCTGGGCCGCGGGACGGCCGCGACCTGCTCAGGTTGACTCGACCAGTTCCAGGGCAACCCAGGCGGCCTGACGGGCGGTGGCCGGCCCGAGCGATGCCGCCGGATCATGCTCGATCGCATCCACGATGTCGGCCAAGGCGGACGTGAACGACGTGGTCGTGCCAGGCCGTCCCCCGGAGCGGGCGTGCCCCAACGGCGCGAGTGACTCGACCGGGTCGGCGATCAGGTCGACCGGCCAGGCGCGGAATCTCTTGGGATCGAACAACTCCCGGAGTCGGGCCAGCGTCTCGGCGGCGATCTCGCCGACGCGGACCCGGCGGGCCACGCTGGTGCCGCACTGCACGACGCATCGCACCAGTTCGAGCGGCGCCTGCTCGCTGGGTGCCACCTGCTCGATCGCGGTCCAGAGCACCGTGGCGAGTTCCTCGTCGCCTCCGGCCGCCGATTCGACTCGCACCGTGCGCCAGGCGATCCGCTGCGTGGGCACGTCGCGCCAGCGGCTGCGCCAGTCGAACGCCGCGGGCTCATCACCGTCGCCGGACCGGTCGAGCAGCGTCAGCGTGCAGCAGGCCCCCTCGGTCGGCTCGGTTGACGAGCGCGGCTGGAGCGGCGGAAGATGATGAATGCCGGAGGGTAGGGCGGGCCGCCGACGCGACGCCCAGATCCAGAACGATGCCGGCTGCGTCCAGGCGGGCGAGGCGGCAGCGGCCGACACGAAGGCGGCGGCCGTGTCGTGGTCGCCCGGCCAGGGGCCATCGGCGGCGGACACCACGGGCAGGCTCGTCTCCCACCCCACGACGATGCGCCGGCGCACGCCATGTGCCGGGGCGTCGTCGACGATGGCCGGCACGTGCCCCGCCTCCGGCGACGCCACGAAGTCCACCGCCATGCCGCGAACCTGGAGCGCGAGCGGCGCGAGCGGTGTGGCGAAAAACAGGCCCTGCGGCTCGCCGAGCATGCGGGCGAGATCCTGGCAGGTGGCGACGTCGCTGGCGAGAAAGACGGTCCGACAGCCAGCAGCGGCCAGGTCGAGGATGGCCCGCCGCACGGCGGCAGCCTGCGCGGGGCTGGCTCGCCGCGGGTCGAGCCAGCGGCCACAGACCACGAAGACGGCGGCCTTGGCTAACTGCGCGACCGAGACGGCCTCCGCGAACGAATCTGCCGCCGCTTTGCCGACCGCGGCGACGACGGCCGCCGGCGCGGTCTCGGGAATCGCCACCGGACGATCGATTGCCGGGTCGAAGGCGAACACGATGTCGGCCACGTCGCACACCCTCGATGGTGGGCCTCCGGGCGGCAACCCGGGCAGGTTAGGGATACTGTAGCGGGGCGGTCGGCGGCTCCGCCACGTCAAAAACCCGGCCTGGCAGGCGGGCTTCAGGCAGTCAGCAGCGGTGGCGAGGCCAGGAAGTCCGCGGCCATCGAGTCGGCCCACGCCGTGTCGGTCAAGAGCCCCGTGGCGGCCAACACGCGGCTGCGAAGCAAGACACCCTTCTCGATCGCCGTCGAAAACAGCCAGCAGGACACGACCACGCGGCCGTGCGTCGCACGCACCGCGACATGTCGCGCGTCGGCCGGGTGAACCGCCACGAGCACGGCGTCGGCGGGTCGTTTCACGAGCAGGCAGGTCGCCTCCACGGGGCAGGAGGACGCGGCCGTCAGTGGCTGCCAGTCGGTGATCGCGGTCGGATCGCCGGGGCGCTGCGTGGCCCAGTGGATCGTGCCGCCGGCCAGGTCGCAGACGACGGCGACGCTCGAATCACTCTCTGTCAGCGATGTTTGGGACGAGACGACGAGTTCCACGGCCGTCTCTCGGCGGTCGTGACGGCGCCACATCGCCGTGGCTCTCAGCCGGCGAGGATCGGTCGGCTCGTAGACGGCCACGAGGTCCTCACCTCGCACCCAGTGGTCGACCAGTCGTGGGCCGCCGGACGCGATCCGCAGGTCGAGGCCGAGCAGCATGTCATCGGTCGAGGTGCGGATGCCCGACGTGGGTTCGTCGAGAGCAACCTCACCGCCGACGGTGCGTGCCGAACGGCCATCCAACGTCCAGGTCGTGGTCGGGCCGGTAGCGCGATGGCGGGCGGACATGAACGGCGTCCTGGTGGCGTCCAGCGCGGCATGCTCCCGCGGCCGCGCGAACCCGCGTACCATACCCCATCCGAATCGAATCGGCCGCCGACCACCCTGGGAACTCCGTCATGACCGTGCCCACCTCGCCCGATCCCTTGACGGTCTGCGAGGCGGCGGCCCGAGCCGGTGGTCGCATCCTGCTCGACTGGGTGGGCCGCGTCGCTGCGCGCCGCAAGGGGCCGCGGGATCTGGTGACCGAGGCGGATTTCGCCTCGCAACGCGAGATCCGTCGGATCGTCGGCGAGGCGTTTCCCGAGCACGGGTTCGTGGGGGAGGAGGCGGACGCGGGCTCGCCGCCGCCGCCCGCGGGTTCGCCCGGCCACTCCGGCACCGGCACCCGCTGGATCGTCGATCCGCTCGACGGCACCACCAACTACGTGCACGGCCTGCCGATGTGGTGCGTCTCGATCGCGCTCGCGCGGGGTGACGAGCTGCTCGCCGCCACGATCTTCGATCCGCTGCGTGACGAGTGCTTCACGGCGCGGGCGGGTGGAGGCGCGTGGCTGGACGGCCGACCGATCCGGGTGGCGGCCGTGACCGAGGCGGTCGAGGCGGTGGCCGCCGTGAGCTTCCCGCCGCACGTCTCCAGCGACGACCCGGCCGTGGCCGATTTTCTCGCCGTCCTGCCGGCCGTGCACTCGGTGCGTCGCACGGGTTCGACCGCCCTCAATCTGGCATGGCTCGCCTGCGGTCGACTGCACGCCCTCTGGGCCAGGCGGATCGCCTGCTGGGACGCTGCGGCAGGGCTGTTGATCCTCGGGGAGGCCGGCGGCAACGCGGGTCGGTTCGCGGACGGCGGCTCGCCGGTGCCGCTGGATGACGCCGCCTTCGTCGCGTGCTGCACACCGCGCCTCTCCGAAACGGTGCGTCGCCTGCTGGGCGTTTGATGCCGAGTTCCGGTCGCGACGGTCGTGCGGGCTGGGGGAAATACGGCCTGTGAATGATCTGCGCAGGATTGCGGGGTAGGCTCTCTTCCAGGAGGCCGTCCCGCCCCGGCCATCCACGAATGCACCGATCTTTCGCCACCCTCGCCGCCGTCTTCGCGCCGGCCTTGTTTCTAGTCGCCCGCGGCCAGGAACCGGCTGTCCCCGACACGGCGGCCACGCCTTCGGTCAGGGAACTCGCGCCAGAACTCTTCTATCTGCAGGACGATTCCGGGCGCTTGGTCCCGGTGCCCGGCTTTCGCTACCGGGACTTCCTCGATCTGTTCCGGATCAAGGAAGGCCTGGGCGGTCCGGCGGTGCCGCCCAACGCGATCCTCGAAAGCGTGCTCGTGCAGATCGACGCGCGGCGGGTCACGGCGGGGGATGTCTCCTGCCCGGTGACGGTCACCGCCCGCGTGCGGCAGTCGCGGGGAGGTTGGGCGCTGGTGCCGATGGCCCTCGGTCAACTGCTGCTCGACGGACCGCCGCGGCACGACGGGCCGGGACGACTGCTCGTCGATGCCGATCCGGAGCGGGGCGGTTACCGCTGCTGGTTCGAGCCGCCCCCCGCTTCCGGTGACGATCTGCAGCACACCGTCGTGCTTGCCGGTCGCCTGCCGGTCGGTGTGAACGCCGCCTGGGACTCGTTCACGCTTCGGCTGCCGGTCGCGGTCGCGTCGAAGGTGGAACTTCGTTCCGCGCGGCGGCAGCCGCGGATCGGCCTGCGGCCGCCGGCCGCAGGCCGGATCGAGGCGGCGGCCGACGAGGGGGGCAGCCTGGTCACGATCACGGGCCTCGCGGGTGAGGTCGCCATCCGCGTCGAGGCGAGCGACGCGAACGGGAGCGCGGCCGGGGCCGCCGAGGCCGACTGCCGAAGCGTGGTCACGATCGACGGCCGGACCGCGGTGATCGCCGCCACGATCTCGCTCGACGGACTGTCTCCCGGCACGCGACAACTCCGCGTCACGCTTCCCGCCCGAACGCGGCTGCGACGGGTGGGGGGCGATGGAGCGGTGGCGCCGGAGCGGACGGCCGGTCCGGCCGACGTCGCGACGCTCGCGGTCGAGGCGGCGGCGGACGGCCGCGCGGTGATCGAACTGGAGTGCGAGCGACCGATCGAGCCTTCCGGCTCCAGTCCGCTCGACCCGCTCGGCTTCGCGGTGGCCGGCATCGAACCCTGGCGGCAGCGCGGGCGGGTGAGCCTGTTCGTGCAGGGCGACTGGCAGGCGACGTGGGAGGACGTGCCGGGGATTCGGCGGGTCGACCCGCCGCCTGCCGAGCGGGAACCGGGGTTCGTGGCCGCCTTCGCCTACGACGCCCAGCCCGCGTCGTTGCCGTTGCGGATCAGGCCGCGGCTGAGCCGCGTCGTCATCGAGCCGGAGTATCGCTACGACGTGTCGGCCGTGCGGGTCGCGTTGCAGGCGCGGCTGCGCGTGGCCGTGCGCGGCGCGCCGGTCGGCGCCGTGTCGCTCGGCCTCGATCCGGCCTGGATCCTCGTCGACGTCGGCCCCGCCGGCCTGGTCGACTCGGCCAGCGTCCGCAGCGAAGGTGGACGGGTCACGATCCCCTTCCTGCAGCCGCTGGCAGGCGACGCCGTCGTGGAACTCGAGGCGGTCCTCGAACTCGATCCGGCCGCCAATCGCGTCGCCTGGCGGCTGCCCGTTCCCAAGGCCGATCTCGTCGGCCCCGCGGCGGTGCTCGTGGCGTCGGAATCGGCCATCGAGTTGCTGCCCGATCCCACCGGTACGACTGGCCTCGTCCGGCAGACGTCGTCGGCGGTCGTCTCCGACGACGCCGACTCGATCGCGGCGGTGTATCGTCTCGACGCGCCGGAGGGCACGTTCGCAGCGATGCGTCGCTTCCTGCCGCGTCGCGTCGAAGCGGTCGTCTCCGGTCGAATCGTCGTCGACGACGTGGCCATTGACGTCGGCCAGACGATCCGACTCGACGTGCTCCATGTGCCGCTGGAGGTTCTCGACCTGTCGCTGCCACGCGAGGTCGTCGACTCGGGCACACTCGAAATTCGCCAGGCTGGCGTGATGATCGAGGCGCTGGAAATCGCAGCCGCCGGGGAACAGGACTCCGTGGGCCGCCCGCTGGCACGGGTGACGGCCCCGCTGCCGCAGCCACTGTTGGGCCGCGGCGAGGCGACCGTCCGGTACCGCGTGCCGATGCCGTCGCTTCCTGCAGAGGCGACTGCCGCGGTGGATCTCCCGCTGCCCATGCCGGCCGTGAGCGGCACGCTGCGGCAGACGGTCACGATCGAGGAGCCGAAGACCCTGACCGTCGTGCCGCGGGGCGACACATGGAGACGCGACGTGTCGATCCAGCCGACCGCGGCCCGTTCCTGGTCGTCGACGAAGCCCCGCGACGTGCTGCCGCTGGCGATCTCCGCCCGCTCCCGGGAGGCTGCGGGCGTGACG
>VGYP01000095.1 GCA_016872955.1 Planctomycetota bacterium | reverse complement strand
AGCGGCGCGGCACCGGGACCACCGGCACCGCGAAGCGGGCCGGCGGTCTGGGGCCGGCCCGACTCGCCGGCCTGCCGCTGCTCGGCCTTTCGCATGTGGTCGGCCAGCGGCTTGGCGCCAACCTGCTTCGCGCTGCGGATCGCATCGAGCGGCAGCTTGACGTCGGGCTTCTGGGCGACGGGCTCCTGCGAGCTGCGGGTCGCAGGCGGCGGAGCGCGGCCGGCCGCGGGTAGCGGCGCGAGCTTGAAGGCGGGGCGGGGCATCGGCTTGGCTCCATCCGCCGACCGGGAACCAGGTCGGGGCTTGGCCGGCGGCCCGCCCGCCGCCGGGGGCTTGGGCGGGGCGATCTCCGGTGGCTTCCCCTTCCCGACCACGCCCGCCGGGGCGATGTAGTCCTCACGCTTCACCGGTGCGGTGGTCGTGGGACGAACCGGCACGCCTGGCTTGGCGGCCGCCGCGGCAGACCGCTCAGCGGGCTTGGTTTTGCCGGCGAGGAACTCGCGGAGCTTGACGACCTCCTCGTCGGTGAGGCTGGCCAGGGCGGAGCCCTTGTCCTGGATGCCGGCGCGGGTGCAGAGCTCGACCAGGTCTTTGCTGTCGAGCTTCATCTCCTTCGCCAGCGTATAGATTCGGACAGACACTCGTGCCTCTTTCTGCCGGCTTCCGCCGGCTGCTCCAACCAATCTCTTCTTTCAGTCCTACCGACCCCGCCGCGTCTTGCGATCCGAACATCACGGCGACCCACCGGAACTCTCCGCAGCCCCATTGGAAGCCGCAGGCTCGTCATGTCCAGCCGGGGACGGCGGCTCGGCTCCGGAGACGATGGCCAAGGCCGCCTCGGCAGCCTCGGCGTCGGCTGTGGCCTTCGCGATCCGATCCGACTCACGTTGCTTGCGACGCTCGTCGGCTGCGGCTTCTTCGGCCAGCGCTGCCCGCCGCTCAGCCTCCGCGACGATCGCGTCGACCGCCTCAGCCGACAGGCCGCCCATCTCCATCAGGTCTTCGGGCTCGATCACCGACAGGTCGTCGTACGACAGGAAGCCCTCGCCCACGAGCCGTTCGGCCAAGGAGTCATCGACACCGTCGATCGAAGCGAAGCCGGCCGTGGCCCGCTCAATCTGTTGGTCGAGTTCCTCCTGCGTCATGATCTCGATGTCCCAGCCGCAGAGCTTGCTCGCCAGCCGGACGTTCTGGCCGCGGCGGCCAATCGCCAGCGACAGCTGGTCTTCGCGAACCAGCACGATGCCGCGGCCGAGCATCTGGCAGAGGATGACCTCGTCCACCTCGGCCGGCTGCAGCGCGTTGGGCACGAGCACCTGCAGGTCGTCGCTCCAGCGGACGATGTCGATCCGCTCGCCGCCGAGTTCCTCGACAACGTTCTTGATGCGGTTGCCGCGGACGCCCACGCAGGCCCCCACGCAGTCGATGCGGTTGTCGGAGCTGATCACGGCCACCTTGCTGCGGTAGCCGGGCTCCCGGGCGATGGCCCGGATCTCGATCACACCGTCGGCGATCTCGGGAATCTCCTGCTCGAAGAGCCGCTGCACGAGTTGGGGGCGGATTCTCGAGAGGATGATCTTGACGCGGCTGCCAACCTTGCGGACCTCGAAGATCGTGCCCCGGATCCGCTCGTTGGGATGGTAGCTCTCGCCGGGGATCTGCTCGCTGCGCGGCAGGATCGCCTCCTGGCTGCCGAGCGTCACCGTAGCAGTGGCACCCTCGAAGCGGGTGACCACGCCGGAGACCATGTGGCCCACCTGCTCCTCGAACTCGTCGTGGATGGCATCCCGCTCGGCCTCACGGATCTTCTGGATGATGACCTGCTTGGCGGTCTGGGCGCCAATCCGGCCGGCGAGCTCGGCCGACTCGATCGGCTGGCCGTCGTGGGAACCCGAGATCGTCCCGTCGTTGCGGTCGATCACGATCACGATCTGGGAGGTCTCGCCGTACTGCCGCGCGAGGGCCGTCACGAGGGCCGCCTCGATGGCCTGGAACACGATCTCCTTGTCGATGTTCTTGTCGCGATGAATCGCGTCGACGATGCGGAGGATTTCATCAGGCTTCATGGCACTCGGCAAGGACCGCGTGGAATGCCGCCGCCGGCACTGCCGACGCCATACCACGACATGGGCGCCGAGACCATCTCCGGACGACCGCCCTGCGGCGACCGGGGAGGGCCTGGAATCAAGTCCGCGAACCAGAGGCCTTCTTCACGAGGACCGAAGGCCAAGGTAGGCCAGGAGCAGGGGACTGTCAAGCAGCCGCGGTCTTGCCGGGCCACCGCTTGACCATCACGGCACCCGCCTGTCCCTGGGGCGTGGCCGCCGCCGACACGAAGCTTTCTCCCGCGGGATCGCCCCGGCGGGCGGCCGTGATTGGGCAGGCCTCGTCGGCCGACTCGTAGTTGATCAGGGGAAACAACTCCCCCCGGCCGAGGCCGAGGATGCTGGCCACGCATTCCGCCAGTCCGCTGCCGGCACCGAGGTGGCCGAAGTGGCTCTTGGCAGCGACCGTCGGCAGCCGGGCGGCCGCGGCGCCGAGCACGTCGCCGAGCGCGGCCGCTTCCTCGCGGTCGCCGACCACCGTGCTCACGCCCTGGGCATGGATGTGGCCGAGCCGGTCGGCCGCGGCGCCCGCCGACCGCACCGCCGCCCCAATCGCCTGTCCCAACGCCCGGCGGCGACGGCCGATCCCCCTGCGGTCGACAGCGGAGCCGGCGCCGTAGCTGACGACCTCCGCGTAGATCCTGGCCCCCCGCCGCTCGGCCGCCGTGAGTTCCTCGACGATCAGCACCGCGGCGCCCTCGCCGAGCACCATGCCGCGGCGGCGCTCGTCGAACGGTCGGCTCCAGCGGGTCGGATCGTCGTCGGCCGACGCGGGCAGGGCCACCTGCTCGCTCTGCAGGGCGTGCACGGTCTTCATGGGGTGCACGCGGGTGCCCGTGGCGCCGGCGACCATGATGTCGGCCATGCCGCGCCGGATCGTGGCGCACGCCTCCCCGAGGGCGAGGTGGCCGCTGGCCTCGCGGACCGTCAGCGAGTTGCTGGGGCCGCGGAGGTCATTGAAGATCGCGATATGGCTGCCCGGCATGTTCGGCAGATACTTGAGCAGCCAGAGTGGATTGAGCAGCGGCATGCCGTCGCTCGCCCAGCGGTCGTAGTCGAACGAACCATCGGCCGTCCGGCAGGCCGGAATCGCAGCGGTGAAATCGTCCGGCAGGGTGAGCATGTAGTCGGAACCGAACACGCAGCCGAATCGCTCCGGTGCGTGGTGAGCCGCCGCGTCGCCGGCGTCGTGGAGGGCCCGCTGGGCCGCGGCTACGGCCATCTGGCTCTCGCGACACATGACCTTGAGTCCCTTGCGGATCGCCTTCTTGCGTTCCGCCTCGAGGTCGCCGAAATCAGCGATCGCCCCGGTGAAACAGCGGGCCTCGGCGGCGTGGTGCAACGGCAGGCCAGCCGACGAGAACGACTCAATGGCCGCCACCCCGCTGCGGCCGTCGACCAACGCCGTCCAGAGCTCGTCGGTCGTCAGCCCGAGCGGACAGACCACGCCCAGCCCCGTCACCACCACCCGTCGCTCGCTCATGCCGTCTCTCTTCCCGTGCTGGTTGGTCGCTCAGCGGTCGCCGGCCGGTCGGGGCTCCACCACGACGGCGATGTCGCGGCGCTCCACCTCTGGAATGAGGGCGGACAACGCCCCATTCTGCGCGGGCACCGGCCAGGGCACCAACCCGAGCCCGATCACCAGCGTGTGCGTGGTCGGCCAGCGGAATCGCTCGCCGATCCTCACGGCGGCCAGTTGCGGCACCTGCACCAGCACGGTCGCCCCGCCTCCCGGCGCGGGCAGGGCGAGCGCCGCGAGCCTCTCGATCTGATCGATGCGGCAGCGAAAGGCTGCCTCCACCGCGGAGGCGTCGGCCGAGACGAGCGGCTGGAGGTCAATCGCCAGTCCTTCGTCACACGTCGCTTGGTGCGGCTGCCATCCCGGCGCGACCGCGGGGGTGGGCAGGTAGTCCTGCACGTAGGGCTGCCGCCGGCCCCCGGTGAGGTTGGCCGGCAGTCCGTTGGCGGCCAGCACCGGTCCGGTCGGAAGCTCCAACACGTCGCCGCGAGACCGCAGCCGGGCGAGCACCGCCGTGGCCGACTCCCGCGGCAGGATCCAGGCCTGCACGCCGGCCGTCGGCATCGGCTGCAGGGCCGGCCGGGCGTCGGCCCGCCACCGCGGCCCGTCGAAGCCGAACACCCGCACGCTGAAGCGGTGTGGCCGGTCGGCATGATCGGTGAAGCGGGCGACGATTTCGGCCACCTTGGCCTGCATGTCGGGCGTATGGAAACAGGCCAGCCGGCCGTCGCCCCCCGACAGCGAGGCGGCCGTTTGACCATGCCAGGCGGGATAGCCCGTGTCCTGCAGGATCCAGTCGACGACGTGCCGCTCGCTCCCCGGCCCGGCCGCCGTCACGAACGGCCCGAGGTCGTAGGTCTTCCAGACCTGACCGGCGTCGGACGGGATCTGCGCCGCGGCGGAGACCGCCGCCACCGCGACCACGAGGCCCATCACCAGGTGCGGCCGCAAGCAGTCCATGGCCGAGGGCTCTCCGCGCGGGAAGCGGACGGGTCAGGAATCGAGCCGGGCGAGCAACAGGCTCGCGTTGTGTCCCCCGAAGCCGAAACTGTTGCTCATGGCCGCGTCGACGCGGGCCTCACGGGCGGTGTTGGGCGTGTAGTCGAGGTCGCAGGCCGGGTCGGGGGTGTGGTAGTTGATCGTGGGCGTGATCACGCCCCGGGCGATCGTGAGCGCGCAGACCACCAGTTCAATGCCGCCACTGGCCCCAAGCGTGTGGCCGAGCTGGCTCTTGGTGCTCGATACCGACAGCCGTTTCGCCGCGGCGCCGAAGACCCGCTTGATGGCCGCCGTCTCCGCCTTGTCGCCCAGCGGCGTGCTCGTGCCGTGGGCGTTGATGTACTGCACGTCGTCGACACCCAGGCCGCCGTCCGCGAGAGCGTTGGCCATGGCCTGCCCGGCGCCCCGGCCCTCCTCGTCGGGCTGCGTGATGTGGCCCGCATCACCGCTGGCGCCATAGCCCTTCAGCTCGGCGTAGATCCGCGCTCCGCGACGGCGGGCATGCTCGAGTTCCTCGATCACCACGACGCCGGCCCCCTCGGCCAGCACGAAGCCGTCGCGGTCGGCGTCGAAGGGACGGCTGGCCGCCTGCGGCGCGTCGCAGCGGAACGACAGGGCCCGCATGTTCTGGAAGCCCGCCAGGCCGATCGGCGTCAGCGCCGCCTCGCTGCCACCGGTCACCATCACGTCGGCGTCGCCGTACTGGATCGCCCGCAGGGCCGAGCCGATCGAGTTGGCGGCGCTCGCGCAGGCCGTGGCGACGGCGAAGTTCGGGCCCTTGATGCCGTACAGGCTGGAGACGTGGCCGCTGGCGGAGTTGACCATCAGCTTCGGAATCGTGAACGGCGAGACCTTGTCGATACCCTTGTGCAGGAGCCGCTCCTCCTGCACCTCGAACTCCCAGAGCCCGCCGATGCCCGAGCCGATCACGACGCCGCAGCGAAACGGGTCGTCCTTGGAGAAATCGATGCCGGAGTCGACGACGGCGTCTTTCGCGGACGCCAGCGCGAACTGCGTGAAGCGGTCGAGCCGCTTGAGCTCCTTGGGAGGCGCGATCTCCTCCTGCTCGGGCTCCCAGGGCACCTGACCGCCGAACTGGACCCGGTATCCCGCCACGTCGAAGAGCGAGATCGGACCGACACCGCTCTCGCCGCGCAACATTCGCTGCCAGAAGGTCTCGATCGCCCGCCCCAGCGACGTGACCACTCCGAGGCCCGTCACCACCACCCGTCGCTTCATCGCTTCTCTCGCGGCTCAGCCGGCGGCCGACCCGGAGGCCTGCTGCTTTTCGATGAAGTCGATCGCCTGGCCGACCGTCTGGATCTTCTCGGCAGCGTCGTCGGGGATGTTGATCTCAAACTCCTCCTCCAGCTCCATGACCAGTTCGACGGTATCGAGCGAGTCGGCGCCGAGGTCATTGATGAAGGACGTCTCGCGGGTGATCTGATCCTTGCTCCCCCCGAGCTGCGTCGCCACGATTTCGATCACTCGATCTTGGACTGATGCCACCTTGCGAATCCTCCTCGGGCTAGGAGCCGGACGCGGCACGGACCGAGGCAGTCTCCAGACCGCCCCGTTGGCCCGTGTTCACGGCGAAGATATAACCGAGCGGGGCTGAATGTGTCCAGACCGCGAAAATCACGCTGATCCAGGGACGGACTGGCGGTGCCGGCGCGCACGCACCGAGGCCGATGTCAGCCCTCGCCGCCGGCCACGTGACCGTCCGGTCGGAAGCCGAAATTTCCAAAGTTCTGCCGTGGCCGCAGCGTGTGGCGGCACACGTCGTCAGCGTCCGCTAGCCGATCAAGCCCCCGTCGACCACGATCGTCTGGGCCGTAATGTAGCCGGACGAGGGGGCGGCCAGGAACAGCACCGCCTCGGCGATCTCCGACGCCTCGCCGAGCCGTTTGGCCGGCACCCGCTTCTTCACCTCGTCGAGCAGGACGTCGCCGAGAGCCGCCGTCATGTCGCTGGCGATGAAGCCCGGGGCCACCGCGTTGACCGTGATCTTCCGGCCGGCGAGTTCCTTCGCGACGGTCTTGGTCAGCCCAACGAGGCCAGCCTTCGACGCCGAATAGTTCGCCTGGCCGGCGTTGCCGATCAGGCCCGAGACGCTCGCCACGTTGATGATCCGGCCGTACCGCTTCTGCATCATCGGCCGGCTGGCGGCCCGCATGAAGAGGAATGGCCCGCGGAGGTTGGTGGTGACGACGGTGTCCCACTCCTCGTCGCTCATGCGAGGCAGCAGCGTGTCCCGCGTGACGCCGGCATTGTTGACTAGGATGTCGAGTCCGCCGAGCTTTTCGACAACCGCGTCGACGACCTGCTGGATGGCCTCGCCGAGCTGCACGTCGCAGGGAAACGCCTCGGCAGCGCCCCCCGCGGCCCGGATCCCGGAAGCCACCTCGGCAAGCTTGTCGGCCGAGCGAGCCACGAGCGCGACGGTCGCCCCGTTCGCCGCCAGGGTCTCGGCGATCGCCCGCCCCAGTCCCTGCGAGGCGCCGGTCACGAGCGCCACCTGCCCCGAGAGATCGACCTTGATCCGCCCCGTCGGCTGGGTCTTCTTCGTCACGTCGCCCGCGTCCGCCATCACGGTTGCCTCCCTGGAAAATGCCGCCGGAACTGTCAGTCGAATACGCCGCCGGTGGCGACGGAGCGGTCGATCCGTTTCAAGAGCCCGCGGAGCACGCGGCCTGGACCGACCTCCCAGGCCGTGCGAACACCGGTGGACAGGATGTATGCCACGGAGGCGTGCCACTCGACAACTCCGACGACCTGCCTGGCCAGCAGGCTGCGGATCTCGTCCGGATCGGTGTGGGGCCCGGCGTCGACGTTGCTGACCACCGGAATGCGTGGCGGTCTGATCTCGGCGACGGCCAAGGCCGCCGCCAGTCGCTCCACGGCCGGCTGCATGAGCGGCGTGTGGAAGGCCCCGGCCACTTGGAGCCGCACGCACTTCATAGCGCCGGCCTGAGGGGCCGCCGCCTCCAGCCGGCCGCAGGCGTCGAGCGTGCCGGAGACGACGATGTTGCCGGGGCAGAGCACGTTGGCGATCTGCAGGACGCCGTCACCGCGGCAGGCGTCGCAGAGAGCCGCGACCGCGTCCCGTTCGAGCCCCAGCACCGCCACCATCCCGCCGGGCGAGGCCTCCGCGCAGTCCTGCATGGCCTGGCCTCGCTCGGCGACGACGCGGACGGCATCATCGAACCCGATCGCGCCGGCGAACACCAGCGCCGTGTATTCCCCGAGCGACAGCCCCGCCGTGAGCGGTGCCGCTGTGAGCGGTGCCGCGTCGCGGGCCCGCAGCACCTCGAGCGCCGCCAGGCTCGTCACGAGGATGGCCGGCTGACTGACAGCGGTCGTGTGGAGCCAGTCGGCCGGACCGCCGCGGCAGAGGCCGAGCAGGTCGTAGCCCAGGATCGCCGCACCGCGGGCGAAGAGTTCGGACGCCGCCGGGCTGGCGTCGACCCAATCGCCGGCCATGCCGACTGCCTGGGCCCCCTGCCCGGGAAAGAGGATCGTCGTCTCTCCGCCGCCCGCGGGAGCCGTGCCCAAGCCACTACTCCTCGGTCTTGACGACGGGCCGGCCCATGTAGTGACCGCACGTCTCGCAGACGCGATGGGTTGGCACCGCCCGGCCGCAGGTGGGGCAGAAGGTCAGCTGCCGGGGCGTGAGGAAATCGTGAGCCCGTCGGGAACGGGTCTTCTGGTTCGACTGACGTCGCTTGGGAACGGCCATAAGGCACCCTTGAGAGGATCCCTAGCGTAGCGTCGCACCAGAGGACGGGCAAATGGGTTGCCCGGAAGACCGGTCGCCGGCCCATGCCAGCTCGCCGGACGCCGGCTCCGCCAGGGCCGGCATCACCGCCGTGAGAATCTAGAACAACCGGCCGCGGCCCGCCGGTCCACCGATGTGTTCGTCGCCCTTGGGGGTGAGCTTGCGGCCCCGGGGCGTGCGGACCACGAACTCGCACCGCAACAGGAACGGCTCGACATCGTCCTCGAGCGTGTCAGGGGCCGCGCTCATGGTGTGGGCGATGGCCTCGACTCCCACCGGGCCGCCGCCGAACACCCGCTGGATCGTCTCGAGATACCGGCGATCGAAGCCATCGAGCCCCATCTCGTCGATGCCCTGCATTGTCAGCGCCGTGCGGGCGATGTCGACGTCGAGCCGACCGTCGGCGCGGCTGGTCGAGTAGTCGCGGATCCAGCGCAGCCGGTTGTTGGCCAGCCGGGGCGTGCCCCGGCTGCGGCGGGCGATCTCGTCGGCCGTCGCGTCGTCCATCGGCATCGACAGCTTGGTGGCCGAGCGGCGGACGATCTCGGCCAGTTCCTCCGGCGAGTAGTAGTCGAGGTGCTCGCGGATCACGAACCGGTCCCGCAGCGGCGCGGAGAGCAGGCCGGCCCGTGTGGTCGCCCCCACCAGCGTGAAGGGCTTGAGCGGCATGTTGATGGTCCGCGCCGCCACGCCGTCTCCAAGCGTGATGTCGATCCGAAAATCCTCCATCGCGGGGTAGAGGAACTCCTCCACCGCGGCTGGCAGCCGGTGGATTTCGTCGATGAACAGGACCGAGCCCTCGGCCGCGTTGGTGAGGTAGGGGAGCAGGTCTTTGGGGGCCGCCAGGGCAGCGCCGCTGGCGATCTGCAGGCTCGCGCCCAACTCGTTGGGGATGCAGGTGGCGAAGGTCGTCTTGCCAAGGCCCGGGGGCCCGTCCAGGAGGATGTGGCCGAGCGACTCGCGACGCTTGCGGGCCGCGTCGATGGCGATCTCGAGTCGCTCGTACACGCCCCGCTGACCGACCATCTCCGCCATCCGCTGCGGCCGTAGGGCGCGGTCCTCGAGCGGCGGCTCCTCACGGCCCTGAATCGACGGTTCGCGGAATGAGTCCATCGCGCGGCTCCGAATCTGCCGGTGGACAGTCTACCCGCTCCCCGCTGCTGGCCCGCCGCGTCACCGCGGCTTGTGCATCTGTCGGTAGATGGCCTCGAGGGCCTCCTGCACGTCCTTGGGCTTCTTCTTCTCCGCCCGCAACGCGTCGACGAGGCGACGGGCGTCGCTCTCGGAGTGGCCCAGCGACCGCAGCACGTCGAAGGTCTCCGCCAGCACGTCGGCCACGGCCCCGGCCTCGGCGGGCGACTCGCGGGCCACCAGCAGGGCGAACTTGGGCATCCGCCGGCGGAGCTTGGCGATCATCCGCTCGGCGGTCGCGGCGCCAATGCCGGGCAGGCCGGAGAGGCTCTTCGTATCCTGCTCCTCGATGGCCGACGCGATTTCGCCGACGGGACGGACGATCGCCCGCAACGCCTTGCGGACGCCCACGCCGTCGACCTCGCAGATCAGCTCAAAAAACTCGCGCTCCACCTCGGAGAGAAATCCCACCAGCCGGGGCACCAGGTTGCCGCGGGCGGGGTTCCCCT
>VGYP01000094.1 GCA_016872955.1 Planctomycetota bacterium | reverse complement strand
CAACTGCAGGTTCACCGCCACTCCCTTCCAAGGGCCGGCTCGGGCCGCCCGCGTCAGTCGCCCGTGCCCGTCACGCGCAGCAGCTCACCGTCTCCCTCGGCCAGCGGCACCGTGACCGTGGCCCGGCCGTCGGCGAGGCGGCCGGCGACCGGCTGCCAGGCGCCGCTCGACACCTCCAGCCGCTCGACCTTCGCGCCGGGGGCGGCAAAGTTCAGCGTGGCCTCGTGGGGGGCGGCCGCGTCGTGATTGGCGAGCACCAGATAGCGCTCGCCGGCCCCGGCGAACTCCCCCATCACCACGGCGTCGCCGGCGGGCCGCACCCAGTGGTCGGCGGGCGCCTCGCGGGTGCCGGCCGGCAGGGGCGCCGTGTGGAACACCTCCACGCAGCGGGTCTTCTCGAACACCGGCGCGTAGCCGCGGATCGCCTGGTTGAACCGCAGCGCCTCCGCGCCGTGGATGGTGCGGGTCGGCCGGCCGCGCTCGTCCCGCTTGGCGATGTCGAACAGGCCCGGCCCCCCGGTGCGGAAGCCGCGCACCCCGTAGGCGAGCGCCGTGAAGATCGTCTGCCGCGTCTTGCGCACGTCCTCGGCCCGGGTCTCGGCGATCAGCACCACCGGCACGTCGCCGTTGGCCCGCGCGGCCTGGCGGTACTGCTCGAGTACGGCGAAGTGGTTCTGCGGCTGACGGTTCGCGTCCCAGTGGTAGTGGTAGAACTCCAGTGCCCGGCCGCGGACCAGCTCGGGAAACTGGGCGATGCCCCCCATCAGCGCGTACATGGTGAACACCGCGGGGTGGTGCGGATCGGCCCGCCAGGCGAGCTTCTCCTGGGAGGCCCACGAGGCCCACTGGTTGGGCGGAATGCGGTCGGAGAGGTAGTAGCAGAGGACCGAGTCGTCGTCGACGTGCTTCGGGGGGATCGTCGTAACCTCGTGCGGCCAGATGAACAGGAACCCCTTCAGCCCGTGATCCCGCAGCTGCGGCAGCTGATACTCCGCGCAGCCCACCGCCCCGAAGCCGCACTCGGCGATGGCGTCGAGGTAGGCCAGGTCCTCCCCCCAGTTGGCCCCGTGGAAGATGGAGATCGCGCCGGGCCAGCGGACCTGCTTCATCTTCTCGGCGACCGTGGGCTCCGGGTCCTCGCGGGCCAGGTCGGGCGGCGGACCGCCGTCGCGGATCGCGATCCGGCAGGTCCAAGCGCCGACCACGCCCTGCGGCCCCATGTACATCTCGACGTGGTAGCGGCCCGGCGGCAGTTCTGTGCGGGTGATGTTCCGCGGCACGCCGAACCGGGGATTGGTCGACCCGAAGGCGACCTCCGTCGCCGTGCCGTCCGCGCCGACGGACCGCAGCTTCTTGAACTCGGCCGGGTCGGCGAGGAGCGCGAAGTCGAACGGCTTGTCGCCGGTGACCTCGAACACGAACTGGTCGGTGTCGTCGAGGCCGTCGGTGCCGGTCCCCATGATCACCTTCACGCCCGGCTCGGCAATCCGGAACGTGGGATCGGCACTCGGTGCGACCGCCCCGAAATCCCCCTGCCGGATCTCGTCGTGGATGACCGTCGGCTCGGCGGCCGACGCGGCCCCGGCGGCGAGTCCGCCGAGGACGCAGCAGACGATGTGGGTGCGCATGTGAGGTTGCCCGAGGCGGGAGGCCGGTGCGGCCCGGCGAGCATAGCCCAGGGTGGGATCCATGATGCTCGATCGGGAGTCTACGGCACGCCCCGAGGCCGGCCAAGCGGCCCGGCTGGAGCGGGTTGGTGAGGACCGCGGGGCCTTCCTCGGCGTCGCCCGGCGGTCGGGGCCGCCCGTGCCCCATCGCCGGACGTTCGCTGCGCCCCTCCTGGGCTGCGCTCACTCGATGCTGCCTGCGCTTCGGCATCCTGCCTGCGATTGTCAGCAACGCCGGCTCCCGGGGCACGGGCAGCCCTCTCTGCGGCACCCGAATTGAGTTGATCATCATGCCCGAGCCGACAGCGCTCGTGCTCTGCGGCATGGGCGCTGCCGTCATCGTCGCGACCGCACGCCGCCGCCGTTCCAAAACCGAGGTGATGCGGGGGAAGACCGACGAGTCGCCTGGCATCAAGAGCAAGACAGACGATGTGGCCGAGGCGGTGGCGGCCCTCAAGCGGGACCTGATCGAGGAGCTGCCGAAGATGCGACGGGACGGCCGGACCGATGTCAGTGACCTCACGGTTTCGGTGAACAGCCTGACGCCGGTCTCGGAGCCGCTCTACGCCGTGGCGTGATCGGGGGTGGGAATCAGGCCGGGCAGGCCTCGGTCCCCGAGGTCTTTCCGACGGCGTATGAAGGGAACCTGGTTATTCAAGTGGGCGATCAGATTGAGCAGGAACTGCGGCGGCTCGCCGGTCATCAGGGGCGTGCCTTAGCTGACGTCGTCGAAGCAGCCCTTCGAAGCTACATCGAGACGGAAGCGATTACCGACATCGAGGCCGCTGACATTGCCGCCACGCAGGTAGCCCTGTTGCCGGAGTTGCCCGAGATCGAGGGGGCTGAGGGGGGCTGCGAGATGCCCGGGGCTGATGCGCAGGGCTGAAGTCTGGTGGGCGGAACTGCCGCCTCCGGTTGGGCCGCGTCCGGTCGTCGTGCTGCCGAGAAATGCCGTCAGCGGCACGATCGGGGCCGTTGTGGTATCGCTTGTTACCTGTACTCCTCGTGGACTTCCTACCGAGGTTACGGTCGGCAAAGCCGAGCAAGCGATAGCCGGGTAACGGTTAACCGGTATTCGGGAGTGTGGCCGCCACTGGCGCGATGGTGGAGCCTAACGGGGCTCCGCCGGACGCTGATGGAGTGACACGGCGGGGTGATTTCCGGATGCCGCCGCCACAGGCAGGGCACGTGAGCGGGAAGTTTGCGGCGATCCGAACGATGAGCTTGGCCCACGCGATGGGCGAGGTGTCGTGGGAACGGGGCCGTTCGTGGTTCGGGACACCCTTGCATGACGAAGGTTCCTGGAAAGCGTCCCTCGGTCCCCGAGAATGATCTTCCCATCGTTCGGACCTCCCGGCCTGTCCGGAAGTCCCGATCGGCGGGGGCCGGCGCCAGATCGACCACGCTCAGGTTCTCCGAGGCCGCGGGTGAGCAGGATCGTCGCCGGTCTTTTGTCATCAGCCCGAACAGCCGCCAGAACCGACGCCCTCGTGGCTCGAGTTCGTATCTGCAAGGAAGGGACCTTTCCATGTCTCAGGGGTATGACAAGTTCGTTGGGATCGACGTGTCCAAGGACAGCTTCGACGTCTGCTGTGCCACGAGCGGCCCGCAGGGCCGCTTCGCCAACACGGCGGACGGCGTCAGCCGTCTGCGTCCGCTGCTGCCGGCAGCGGGAAGGCTTGATCGTCGTCGAGGCGACCGGCGGGTATGAACGGCAACTCGTGGTCGATCTGATGACCGCCGGGTATCAGGTCTCCGTGGTCAATCCCCGGCAGGTGCGGGACTTCGCCAGGGCGCTCAACATCCTGGCGAAGACCGATCGGATCGATGCTGCGGTGCTGGCCCGGTTCGCCGAGAGAGGTCAGCCGATTCCCCGGGAAAAAGCCGGTCGGATCGAGGAACTGCGGCAACTGGTCATCCGCCGGCGACAGCTCATCGAGCATCGCACGGCGGAGAAGAACCGCTGTGCTCAGGGCGTCTCTCCATTCGTGAGAAAAAACATCCTCCGGCACATCGACGTGATCAACAAGGACGTCAAGGCCATCGACAAGGCCCTGGTCTCCTTGGTGCAGTCCGACGACGATTGGAAGAACAAGTTCGACAAGATCACGGAGGTCACCGGGTTCGGGCCGCAGACGGCCACCACGCTCGTGGCCGAGCTGCCCGAACTCGGGAAGGTCAACCGCCAGCAGGCGGCGGCCCTGGTCGGCGTCGCCCCCTTCAACAGGGATAGCGGCCAGTTCAAGGGACGACGCATGGTCTGGGGCGGGAGGCAGTCGGTCAGGAACGTGCTCTACATGGCCGCGCTGAGTGCCATGAAGCACAACCCGGTCATCCGCGAATTCGCAGCCCGGCTCCATGCCAAGGGCAAGCCGCCCAAGGTCGTGATCACGGCCTGCATCCGCAAGCTCGTGGTCATCCTCAACGCGATCCTGAAGACCAACCAGCCATGGCAGCCTCGTCTGGCAGCTGCCACCCCCTGAAAGAACGCAACCCCAAGCCAGTGAACCAGTTCGGTGCAGGGTGATCTGCACCACACCCCATTGACATCCAACACAGCCGCTCACCCCGGCATTGTCCCAGAGGGAGAGGGAGAAAGTGGAAGCGGCCCTCTCCAAGATGCCGAGCAACTGGTGGCCGAAACCTTCGCGGCAGGCCCGGCTCCGGCCGCGGGACGAGTCGTCAGCCGAGGATCTCGCTGACGACCCGGGCCGGCTCCACGCCCGTGAGGCGGTCGTCGAGCCCCTGGAACCGCACCGTGAACCGCTCGTGGTCGATGCCCAGGCAGTGCAGCAGCGTGGCGTGCAGGTCGCGGACGTGCACGAGGTCGGCGGCGACGTTGTAGCCGAAGTCGTCCGTGGCGCCATACGTGATGCCGGGCTTGATGCCGCCCCCCGCCAGGGCCACCGTGAAGCAGCGCGGATGGTGGTCGCGGCCGTTGGGGCCCTGCGTGCTCTGCGTGAAGGCGGTGCGGCCGAACTCGCCCCCCCAGATCACGAGCGTGTCGTCGAGCAGGCCGTGCTGCTTGAGGTCGGTGACGAGCGCGGCCGTGGCCCGGTCGGTGTTGGCAGTCTGCCGGCGCATGCCGTCGGGGATGTTGGCGTGGTGGTCCCAGCCGCCGTGGAACAGCTGCACGAACCGCACGCCACGCTCCGCCAGCCGGCGGGCGAGCAGGCACTGGTAGGCGTAACTGCCCGGCTTCTTCACGTCGGGCCCGTACAGCTCGAGCACGTGGGCGGGCTCGTTGGAGAAGTCGAGCAGCTCCGGCACCGTGACCTGCATCCGGTAGGCGAGCTGGAAGGCGTCGATGCGGGCCTCGATCTCCGGGTCCTGCACGGTCCGCAGCCGCAGTCGGTTGAGCGCGCCGACGGTGTCGATGATGTCGCCGCGGCCGGCGTGGTCGATGCCGGTGGGGTTGGAGAGGAACAGCACCGGGTCGCCGGTCGACTGGAACTGCACCCCCTGGCAGCGCGCGGGCAGGTAGCCGCTGTGCCAGTAGCGGCTCACGATCGGCTGGTCCGGGGTGCCCGAGGTCATCACGATGTAGGCGGGCAGGCTCGCGCACTCGGAACCGAGGCCGTAGTGGAGCCAGGAGCCGATCGCCGGCCGGCCGGGAACCTGCCGGCCCGTCTGCACGAATGTCACCGCCGGGTCGTGGTTGATCGGCTCGCTCTGCACCGCTTTGAGGAAGCACCAGTCGTCGGCAGTCCGGGCCATGTGCGGCACGAGCTCGGAGAACCAGGCGCCCGACTCGCCGTGGCGGGCGAAGGCGAAGGGCGAGCCGTAGGCGGGGAAGCTCGCCTGGCTGCGGGTCATCAGCGTCACCCGCTGGGTGCCGAGCACCGACTTGGGCATGTCCTTGCCGTTCTCGCGCAGGAGCACCGGCTTGGGGTCGAAGAGGTCGAGCTGCGAGGGGCCGCCCGACTGGAACAGGTAGATCACCCGCTTCGCCGTCGGGGCGAGGTGCGTGCGGCCGAGCGTCCCGCCCCAGGCCGAGACGTCGACGCCGGCCGGCGGCGCGGCGGCCGGCGCAGCGGCGGCTGCCAGGGTGGGATCGAGGAGCGTGCCGGCCGCCACCATCCCCAGGCCGCCGGCGCAGCGCGTGAGGAAGTCGCGGCGCGCGGCCCGGAAAAGGGCCTGCTCGTCAGCGGCGGGATCAACCCCGGGGCCCGGCACGGTGCGTGGCATCGCATCCCTCCGCGCTACTGGCGCACGATGAATTCGTCGAGGTTGAGGATCGCGTTGGCGACGTTCGTCCAGGCCGCGAGCAGGGCCGGGTCGCCGGCCGCCTCCCCCGCCAGGGCTCGGGCCTCGTCGGCGTGGCCGCGGTAGTGGGCCAGCCGCCGGTCGAGCAGGCCGTGCAGCGCGGCGAGTTCCTCGGCCTCGGGGGGGCGCGCCGTGGCCCGGCGGAAGCCGCTCGACAGCCGGGCGGTGTCGTCATCCGGCCCGGTCGCGAGCAGGTCGGCGGCAAACGCCCGCGCCGCCGCGACGAACTGCGGGTCGTTGAGGGTCGTCAGCGCCTGTAGCGGCGTGTTGGTGCGCGGACGCTCCACGGTGCACTCGCTCCGGTCCGGGGCGTCGAAGATCACGAAGCTCGGGTAGGGCGTGGTCCGGCGCCAGAACGTGTACAGCCCACGGCGCCGGCCGTCGGCGCCCTGGCTCTGGTTCCAGCGCCAGGACCCCTGCTTGCCCGCGTAGTAGTCGGCCGGCTGCACCGGGTAGACCGGCGGCCCGCCCACCGTCTCCACGAGCAGGCCCGACGTCCGCAGGGCCGCGTCGCGGATCTCCTCGGCCATCAGCCGGTAGCGCGGCGCGCGGCTGAGGAACACGTTGCCCGGGTCGCGGGCGGCGTAGCGCGGCCCGCCCGTGGCGGCCTGCCGGTAGGTGCTCGACGTGAGCAGCAGCCGCAGCAGGTGCTTCGTGTCCCAGCCCGACTCCCGGAACTCGACGGCCAGCCAGTCGAGCAGTTCGGGATGGCTCGGGTAGCGGCCGACGCGGCCGAAGTCGCCGATGGTCTCGACGACCCCGCGGCCGAACACCTGCGCCCAGAGCCGGTTGACGGTGACCCGCGCGGTGAGCGGCTGGGCCGGGTCGAACAGCCAGCGGGCGAGGGTGAGCCGGTTCCGCGGCGCGTCGGTCGGCAGCGGCGGCAGGATCGCGGGCACGTCCCGCTCCACCCGTTCGGCCGGTTGCTGGAAGTCGCCGCGCACGAGCAGGTGCGCGGGCCGCGGTTCGGGTAGCTCGACGCTCACCGGCTGATGGGCCGCGGGACCGTTGTGGAGCGTGTCGATCCGGGCGTTGACCGCCGCGAACGCGCCGCGGGTGTCGGTGCAGACGTGTCGCAGGTAATGCCGCCGGACCCGCTCGTCCTCGGCGGCCGACCGCGCCTCGGCCGGCTTGGCGACGAGCGCCCGGATCTCCACAGGCACCCGCTCGTCGCTGGCCGCCGCGGCCCGCCAGGCGGCGAGCGAGTGGTGCGTCGGATCGCCGCCGCGGCGGATGCCGGCGGCGTCCCAGTGCACCTTCCCGCCGGCCTGGCCGAACGCCATGCCACGGATCCGGCTGCCCGGCGCGAGCCCCACGGCGGCCGCCGGCACCTCCAGCCGCACCCACGCCCCCGCGGCCGGCAGCGGCCCCATCGAGAGCCGGCTCGGCGTGCCGTCCTGGCCCCAGGGGGCGAGGTTCTCTCCCCAGTAAGCGCGGTGTTCCCAGCTGCCGCCGGCGTCGTACCACTGCACGATCAACTGCTTGGCGGGCTTCGCGGCGTCGAGGAACACGTGGGCGTAGAGCCGATCCCCCGCCCCGACCTCGAGCGGCTCCTCGGCACCGGTGAAGTAGTGCTGCGAGACGCCGTCGGCCTCGCGCACTGTCGCCTTCGCGCCGCGGAACACCACGCCGTCCGCGGCCGTGACGAACCGCCAGGGGGAGTTACCCTCGAGCTTCGCACCCCGGGGCACGTCGTCGTCGACCCAGGTCTCGTCGACCGGGGGGCGTTGCACATCCGGCCCCGGGTCCTCGTAGGCGAGCTTCGCGAAAATCGACTCTAGTTCGGCATCGGCCTCGGCCACCGCCGCATGGTGCCGCACCTCCCCCTCCAGCGGCACCCGCAGCACCGGCGGCACCGGCCTGTTGTGGAAGCCGTGCATGCCCCCGGCGCCCACCTCCTCGAGGCTGTTGAAGAAGGCGTACAGCGAGTAGAACTCGCGCTGCGAGACCGGGTCGTACTTGTGGCTGTGGCACTCAGCGCAGTTGAGCGTCAGCCCCAGCCACACGCGGCCCAGCGTGGTGGTGCGGTCGATGGCGTAGCGCACGAGCCACTCGTCGGGATCGGCGCCCCCCTCCTCGTTGAACCGCGCGTTGCGGTTGAAGCCGGAGGCGATCCGCTGCGCCGTGCTGGCGTCGGGGAGTAGGTCGCCCGCCAGCTGCTCGATCGAGAACCGGTCGAACGGCATGTTGTCGTTGTAGGCGGCGATCACCCAGTCGCGCCACGGCCAGGTGTCGCGGGTGGAGTCGAAGTGGTAGCCGCTGGTGTCGCCGTGCCTGGCCAGGTCCTTCCAGACCAGCGCCATCTTCTCGCCGTAGTGCGGGCTGGCCAGCATCCGCTCCACCATCCGCTCGTAAGACCCCTGCCCGTCGTCGGCGAGATACTCGTCGATCTCGGCAAGCGTGGGGGGCAGGCCGCGCAGGTCGAGCGACACGCGCCGCACGAGCGTCGCCCGGTCAGCCTCGGGGGCCGGCTCCATGCCACCCTCTTCGAGGGCGGCGAGCACGAAGACGTCGATTGGGTTGCGCACCCAGCCGCCGGCACGGACGGCGGGCAACGGCGCCTTCACGGGGGGGAGGAACGCCCAGTGATCAGCGTACTCCGCCCCCTCGTCGATCCAGCGGCGCAGGACGTCTATCTCGTCGGCCGAGAGGGTCTTGTGCGACTCCGGCGGCGGCATGCGGTCGTCGGGGTCGGTGGAGAGGATTCGCCGCACGAGCTCGCTCTGGTCGGGCTCGCCCGGGACAATCGCCCCCTTGCCCGGCTCGCCCACGGCGGCGGCCCGGGAGTCGAGCCGCAGGTCCCCCTTGGCCTCGGCCACGTCGGGACCGTGGCAGGCGAAGCACTTCTCGGCGAGCACGGGCCGGACGTCGCGGCCGAAGACCACTGGCTCGGCGGCCAAAGCGACGCGCCCGGCGCACGCGGCGAAGGCGAGCACGGCGATCGCTGGCCGGGAGGGCATGCGTCGATCCCGAGGGGGCCATACACGGCATGCGGGCCGCGGACTCGCTACCAGTAGCCTCGCTCGTATGATAGACAGGTTCCAGTTCGGTCACAAGCCGTTTCGCCGCATGCCAACGCCCGCCGCCGTCGAGATCGACCTCGACAACCCCTACATCCTGCTCACCCCGGGCCCGCTGTCGACGAGCCCCACGGTCCGCGCGGCGATGCTGCGCGACTGGTGCACCTGGGACGACGACTACAACCTCGGCATCGTCACGCCGATCCGCACGCGGCTGCTAGCGCTGGCCTCGGCGACCGCCCCCGACGCCTACACGACCGTCCTCATGCAGGGGAGCGGCACGTTCTCGGTGGAGGCGACGATCGGCACGCTCGTGCCGCGGGACGGCCGGCTGCTCGTGCTCGCCAACGGCGCTTACGGCGACCGGCTCGCGAAGATCGCCCGCGTGCTCGGCATCGACCACGTGGTGCACGACTCGGGGGAACTCGCCCCGCCCGACGTGGCCCGGCTCGACGCCACCCTGGCGGCCGACCCCGGCCTCACGCACGTCGTCTGCGTGCACTGCGAGACCACCACTGGGATGCTCAATCCGCTGGCCGAGATCTGCGGCGTCGTGAAGCGGCACCGGCGCCGGATGCTCGTCGACTCGATGAGCGGCTTCGGCGGCATCCCCCTCGACGTGGCGACGCTGGGCATCGACGCCATCGTCAGCTCGGCCAACAAGTGCATTCAGGGGGTGCCGGGATTCGGCATCGTGGTCCTGCGGCGCGACGTCATCGAGGAGGCGCGCGGGCAGGCCCGCTCGCTGTCGCTCGACCTCCACGACCAGTGGCGCGAGATGGAGCAGGGGCACGGCAAGTGGCGCTACACCTCGCCGACGCACGTCGTGCGCGGGTTCTTCCAGGCGCTGGTCGAGCTCGAGCAGGAGGGGGGCGTGCCCGCCCGCCACGCCCGCTACGTGGAGAACCAGCGCCGGCTCGTGGCCGGGATGGAGCGGCTCGGCTTCCAGTGCGTGCTGCCGCACGAGCTGCACAGCCCGATCATCACCGGCTTCCGCTCGCCGACCGGGCCGGGCTACTCGTTCCGGCGCTTCTACGACGCGCTCAAGGAGCACGGGTTCGTCATCTATCCCGGCAAGGTGACCGGCATCGAGTCGTTCCGGATCGGCTCGATCGGCCACGTCTTCCCCGCCGACATCGACCGGGTGATCGTCGCCGTCGCCGCGGCCATCGACTG
>VGYP01000093.1 GCA_016872955.1 Planctomycetota bacterium | reverse complement strand
TGCCGATCGAGAGCGGCAGGGAGGCGGGGCGGCCGGCGGCCTTAGCCGCCAGGTCGTCGCCGACGCGGAGGGCAGCCGAGCCGGCCGGGGGCGTGTAGGCGTCGGGGATGCTCGCCCATCGCCAGAGGTTTTGCACTTCGGCGTAGGAGGCCGTTTCCGTCGTGTTGGAGCTATCCTTCTCCACCCGTAACACGTCACGGCCGAGGCCCACGAGCAGCGTCACGGCGGCCACGGCCGCCGCGGCGATCGAGAGGATCGCGGGCCAGTGAGCCTGGGGCCCGAGTGCGCGGCCGAGGGCCACCGTCAGGAGGGCGCCCAAGAGCGGCAGGGCCGGCACGAGGACGACCAGCGTCGTGGAGTCGAGGTCGAACATGAATCAGTGGCTTTCGGGTGGCCGGCAGGGGGTGCCCGTGCCGATCGAGACGGCGCAGGAAACCGAGCGCAGCCGACCGATCCGCCAGGGGCGGATCGATGCCCGGGGAGAAAGCGGGGTGTCCTTCGATTCAGCGGAGGGCGGGATGCCCTTGGACCGCAGCTGTCTCTGGGTTGCCTGGAGCGTCGCTTTGGCACACCAGACGGGGTGGGCGATCCGGCGAGCTGGCACGGGCAACCTCGACCTACGCGGCGTGACAGCGGGAACCTGCTGGTGATCCATCGTGAAAGCGTGTTGTGGGGTGGCGGCAGGGTGGGTGGGCATTTCGGCCGCTCACACGTGCTCGCGTTCCAGGGCGGCGTCGGGGTCGTGATCGGGTTCGACGCCGGCCGGGGTGAGTCGGGGAAAGGTGAGGGGCTCGGCGTCGCTGGCGGGCAACTCGAGATCGATCGTGCGGGGCAGGTTCGACTCGCGAAGCGATTGCCAGGCGGCCGCATCGAGCCGACCGGTGCGGGCGAAGGCCTGCAGCACGAAGACCAGGGCAAGCGCCGCCTCGCAGGCCGCGACCGTCAGTACGAACACCACGAGCACCTGCCCGCCCCAGTCGCCGTGATGTCGGCTCCAGGAGACGAGCGAGACCGAGATGCCCTGCAGCATGAGTTCCGCCGACAGGAACATTACGATCAGATTGCGACGGGACAGGATGCCCACCAGGCCCAGCGTCAGGAGCATCGCCCCGACGACCAGGCCGTCGAGCACGAGGGGGGAGGGTGTCATGGGGCGACCCTCCTCGGCTGCGGCACGGTCCCCTCCTCGGTGGGCGTCCGCGAGACGATCGCGATCGAGCCCACGAGCGCGACCAGCAGCAGCACGCCGGCCGCCTCGACGGCTAGCAGGTGCCGGCCGAAGAGTTCGCCCCCCAGCCGCGCGACGTGGTCGGCGGCGAGCGGATCTGTGTCCTGGCGGGCCTGGCCGGTCACCGCGGTGCCGCCGCCTGCCAGGGCCGTGGCCTTCAAGGGGAAGCTGCAACAGTCGGCGGGGCCGGCCGAGAGCCGGCCGATGAACAGCGTCAGCAGCCCGAGCAGCACCGCCCCGGTGACCGCCGAGAGCAGCGGCTCGTTGGAGACGCGGTCGTAGGCCGCCATGCCCGTGGGCTGGGCCAGCATCAGCACGAACAGGAACATGACGAGGATCGCCCCAGCGTAGACGACGATCGTCGCCACCCCGAGAAACTGCGCCCCGATCACGAGCATCACGCCGGCCACGCCGGCCAGGGCGAGGGCGAACCAGATCGCTGCATAGACGGGGGAGCGGGTCACCACCGTGGCCGCGGCACCGACCACCGCGACGAGTGACACGACCAGAAATATCACCTCCTCGCCGATGCCGCCCAGCCGCCGGCCGCAGGCGACGAACAGGGTGAGTGAGACGGCCCCCAGCAGCGTGCCGAAGCGGCGGGCGGCCCGCTCCCGCATCCCGCTCTCGCCACGCGGAAGCAGCAGCCAGAGGCTCGCTGCGGCGCAGCCCACGGCCATAGCCAGGAGCGATCCTGTGGTGGAGAGGCCGCCGTCCGGGCTCACAGCGTGCCTCCCAGGGCGGCCGACTTCATCGGTTCGGCGTCCTTGGTCATGTCGTAGACGCTGAGGAGCTTCTCCTTGTCGAAGATCATCTCCTCCCGGCTCTTGCCGGTCAGGTCGAGCAGGCTCGTCAGCTCGATCGCGTCCACGGGGCAGGCCTCCTCGCACATGCCGCAAAAGATGCACCGCAGTTCGTCGATCTGGAAGGCCTCGGGGTACTTCTCGCGATCGGGCCAGGGGCTCTCGGTGGCCACGATGTCGATGCAGTGGGCGGGGCAGGCCGTGGCGCAAAGGAAGCAGGCGACGCACTTGACGCGGCCCTCGGCGTCGCGGTTGAGCCGATGCACGCCCCGATAGATGAGCGGGTTGCCGACGGTCGGTCGCTGCTCCGGGAAGCTCACCGTCACCTTGGGGCTGACGAGGTGCCGGGCGGTGGTGGTCAGTCCCTGGAGGAACAGCGGGAGGTAGAGCCGCTCCGCGAGGCCCAGTGGCTTCTCCTCGAGCCAGGTGATCGACGGGTCGGTGGGGTTCATCGCATCGTCCTTGCGAAAGGCTCGCCGGCTAAGCCCGATGTGGTCGTGATCCTGGACACATCCGCCCTCATCTCAGACCTCCACCAGTTCGTGCTCGACGTCGAGTGGGCCGTGGGTGCGGATCGGACGGTTGTCGGTGCCCGAGGGGGTCAGCAGGCCGGCGGCGATCCAGCCGGCGAAGAACACGCCCCAGGGGATCATCACGGCCACCCAGCCGGCGGCATCGGCTCCCAGGGCCGCGACGAGCTGCGGCCGAAACTCCTGCACCGTCGCCACCGTCACCAGGTTCGCGAGCCCCAGAGGCAGCATCACCTTCCAGGCCAGGTTCATCAGCTGGTCGAAGCGGAACCGCGGCCAACTCCAGCGGACGAGCATGAAGAACAAAATCACTCCGAAGATCTTGGCGGACAGCACCGCGCACCGCACGATCGCCGTGAGCCAGGTCTCGACGGCACCGGATCCAGTGACGCCCCAGAGGTGCCAGCCGCCCAGGAACATGATGACGATTAGGAAGGCCGCCGTCACCATGTGCAGGAACTCGGAGACGAGGAACAGCAGCAGCTTGATGCCGGAATACTCGGTGTGGTAACCCCCCACCAGTTCCTGCTCCGCCTCGGGCAGATCGAACGGCAGGCGGGCCGCCTCGGCGAAACTGGCCACCAGGAACACGATGAAGCCCAACGGCTGGGCGAAGGCGTACCAGACGCCGCTCTCGGCCTGGGCGTTCATGATCACGTCGAGTTTGAGCGAGCCGGCGGCGAGCACGACTCCCAACAGGCCGAGGCCGAGTGGGATCTCGTAGGCTACGAGCTGCGCGCTGCTCCGGAGTCCTCCCAGGAAACCGTACTTGTTGTTGCTCGCCCAGCCGCCCAGCAGCACGCCATAGACGGCGATGCTCGACAACGCGAACACCCAGAGCACGCCCACGTCGAGGTTTGGGGCCACCAGCAGCGGCTCTTCGCCCGTCAGGCCGAGGGCAGGAATCGGCGGCAGCGAGCTCCCGAACGGGATTGCGGCGAAGATCGCCAGCGACGCGGCCAGCAGAACCAGCGGAGCCGCGGCGTAGAGCACCTTGTCGACGTGTTTCGGCGTGAAGTCCTCCTTGAGAATGATCTTGAGGCCGTCAGCGAGCGGCTGACCGAGGCCGAAGAGGCGGATCTTGGTGAGCGGAATGCCAACGCGATTGGGCCCCTTGCGGTCCTGCACCCAGGCCGCCATCCATCGCTCCACGAGCACGAGGTAGGCGGCGGCGGTCATCAGTCCGCCGATCAGCAGGCCGATCTTCACGAGCGCCGTGACGGTGGCCAGCGACGGGAGCAGGGAGACGAGGGAGGTCACGCCAACTGCCTCACGCGGAGGTCGACACCCGTGGCGGGCGGATCGTCGGCGAGTGCCGCGAAGGGGGCCGAGGCGGCGGCCATCTCCTGACGGACGGTCGCCGGATCGTACAGCCCGCGGCGGCCGAGCATGTTCCAGTAGAGTCGGCCCTCTGGCCAGACGCCGGCCGGTGGCCGGATCGCCTGCCGAAAGCTTTGGGCATGGTGAGCGACGTTCACCCAGGTGCCCGCCCGCTCTGCAAAGCCGGCGGCGGGCAGACGCCAGGTGGCGAGGGCCGTCAGCGGCGAGTCGAAAAGATCCTGGACCACGAGGCAGGAGAGCCCGCTGAATGTGGCGGCGGTGGGCTCGTCGATCCACGGCCGCGGGTAGCCGGCGGTGACCCAGGCGGCGTCGGCATGGCCGGCGGCAACATGGGCGAGCAAGTCGTCCCAGCCACGACCGCCCGAGCCGAACGCGGCGAGCACCTCCTCGACGCCGTTACGATTGGGGCACTTCTCGGCCCGGATCGTGAATCCGCCCGGGAAGCTCTCGTCGTCGCCCGCTGCGGGCACGTGGCCGAGCGCCAGGAACGCTCGTTCGTCGATCGAGCGGGCGACACTGCACAGCAGCCAGGCATCCTCGACGGTGAGCATCGGCGAGACGGCGACGGCCAGCCGACCGGACCGTTCCAGATCGGCCCGCAGGGATGCTACGACGTCGGCCCACTCGACGGCCGCGAAGGCCCCGGCGCAGGCCGCCGTCCCGGCCCCCCGACGGCCCGCCGCCAGGATGCGCGCGGCGTCGTGGAGGTGATGCCAGCCATAGCGTCCGTCGTCACACATCCACCAGCGGTTGACGTCGGGATTCTCGCGGGGCTTGAGCCGGTAGACGGTGTCCTGGTTGTGTTCGGTGAAGATCGAGCAGCCGGCGGCGCAGCCGCTGCAGACGTTGGCCTCACGCTTCAAAAACCAGACCCGCTGCTGGTAGAGGAAGTCCTTGTCGCCGAGCGCGCCCACCGGGCAGAGGTCGACCACGTTGCCGGCCAGCTTGTTGTCGAGCGGGAAGCCGGGGAAGACGTCGATCTCCTCCTTGGCGCCGCGGCTGGTCACCATCAACTCGCCCGTCCCCGACACCTCGCGGGTGAACCGCACGCACCGGGTGCACATGATGCACCGGTCCACGAACAAAGTGACCGTCGGGCCGACATCGCGCTTGCGGCTGGTGAAGGGGTGGAGGTCGGCACGGCGTTCGGCCTGGCCGTGCTCGAAGTGGTAGTCCTGGAGGAGGCACTCGCCGGCCTTGTCGCAGATCGGACAGTCGATCGGGTGGTCGATGAGCAGGGCCTCCTCGACCCGGGCCCGGCTCTCCCGCACCTTCTCGCTTTCGGTCACGATCACCGTGCCGTCCTTGACCGGCGTCTGGCAGCCGGGCACGAGCTTGGGCACCATCGTTACCTTCCCGGTCGCGGGATCCCGCTGGCCGGTCTCGATCAGGCACATCCGACAACTGGCCACGACCGACAGGCCGGGGTGCCAGCAGTAGTGTGGGATCTCCTGGCCGGCCCGCCGCGCGGCCTCAATGCAATTGAGCCGCTCGTGGCCGCCGATCTCGATCTCGCGGCCGTCGACGATTACCGATGCCATCTTAGTGCGCTCCCACGATCGTGAGGGCGGGCACGGGGTCGGTGACCATCCAGCCCGCGGGGTTCGTCCGCTTGATGAAGTCTTCGAACTCGCCGCGAAACTTGTTGATCGCGTTCTTGATCGGCCAGGCGGCGCCGTCGGCCAGCCCGCAGATCGTCGAGCCCGGCATCATGCCCATCGTGGTGCCGAGCTCGAGCAGGATGTCGAGGTCCTTGAGCCGTCCCCGGCCGGCCCGGATCCGCTCCAGGATCCGCAGGCTCCAACTCGTGCCCTCGCGGCAGGGCGTGCATTGGCCGCACGATTCGTGGGCGAAGAATCGGCAGGAGTTGTGCAGGAAATCGACGATGCTGGTCTGGTCGTCGATGACCACGACCGCCGCGGTGCCCAGGCCCAGGCAGCCGACCTTGCCCGGGCCGGCGAAGTCGAGCGGCGTGTCGAACTCGGCCTCGGTGAACAGGCCCATCGAGATCCCGCCGGGGATGGCGGCCTTCGCCCGCCGTCCTTTCCAGACGCCGCCACCATGCTGGTCGACGAGCTGGCGGAGCGTGATACCCAGCGGGGCCTCGTAGCAGCCCGGCTTTTCGACATGGCCGGAGAGGCAGTAGAGCTTCGGGCCGTAGGAGCCGGGGTCGCGGGGATTGTTCGGATCGGCCGGCACCCCGATCGACTTGAACCAGTCGACACCCCGGCGGGCGATCTGGGCCACGCAGGCCATGGTCTCGATGTTGTTGACGACCGTCGGCTTCTTGAACACGCCCTCGATCGCCGGGAACGGCGGCTTGATGCGGGGCCAGGCCCGCTTGCCCTCCAGGCTCTCGATCAGCCCCGTCTCCTCGCCGCAGATGTAGGCGGCGGCGCCGCGGTGCAGGTAGATGTCGAGCGAAAAGCCGCTGCCGAGGATATTTCGGCCCAGCAGGCCGGCCGCGTAGCACTCATCGATCGCCGCCTGGAGGCGGTGCCAGCTCCGCGGGTACTCGTACCGCAGGTAGAGGTAGGCGGTGGAGGCCCGCGTGGCGAAGGAGGAGAGGATCGTTCCTTCGAGGACCTGGTGCGGGTCGTCCTCCATCAGGATCCGGTTGTTGAACGTCCCGGGCTCGCTCTCGTCGGCGTTCACGCAGAGATAGATCGGGCCGGGATGGTCCTTCGGCAGGAACGTCCACTTGAGGCCGGTGGAAAAGCCTGCCCCGCCCCGGCCGCGCAGGCCGGAGGCCTTCACCATCTCGACCACGTCGTTCGGCTGTTTCTGCGCGAGCGTGGCCTCGAGCGGTGCGTAGCCGCCGCGGCCGCGGTAGCTCGCGAGCGTGTGGCCGTCCGGCACGCCGACCGCCTCGAGCAGGACAGGCTTGAAGGGAGTCATCTCAGGTGGCCCTCCGGCGGGGCTTCTTGAGTTCGGTTACGGCCACCTCGGGCGTCATGTTCATCAGCAGATCGTCGTTGGCCAGGATGCAGGGGGCGAAGTCGCACGCGCCCAGGCACTCGGCAGGCTCGATCGTGAGTTCGCCGTCGGGCGTCGTGCCGTAGGGATGGATCCCGTGGGCGTGGCAGAGCTTCTCCAGCAGTTCGTCGCCCCCCCGCAGGGCACAGGAGATCGAGCGGCAGACGAAGGCCCGTACCTTGCCGTGCGGCTTTTCCTGCGGGAAGAACTGGTAGAAGGAGAGGGTGTCCTGCACCTCCGCTGGTGGCAGACCGAGCACCGCGGCGATGTCGACGACCGCGTCGAGCGGCACATGCAAGAGCTCGCGGTTGACGATGTGCAGGGCCGGCAGCACCAGCGCCCGTCGGTTGGGGTACCGCGGCGCGAGCGCCTCGATCTCCGCTTCCATCGCCTCGGTGATCACGCGGCGTCCCTGGGCGATCATCGGTCAGCCTCCGCGCGATTGCTGTGGTGGCCCGGACGCGGCTGCCCGTGCCGATCGAGTGGCGTAGGAAACCGGGCGCCGCAAGGCTTGCGAAGCGAAGTGCCCTCCGAGCGATCGGAGGGCAGGAGGCCCGCCGGCAGCGTCCAGCGAGACGGCATGAGCGACCCTGAGCCAGCGTTGACATCGAACTGGACCGCGCACGTGCTCATCGGTCAAGCTCCGCAGCGATGATGTTGAGGCTGCCGAGCACGGCCACCACGTCGGAGAGCGTGTGGCCGCGGATCAGATGTGGAAACAGCGCGAAGTGGAGCACCGACGGCGGGCGGCAGCGGGCGCGGTAGGCCGACTCGTTACCGTCGCCGGCGAGGTAGAAGCCCAGCTCGCCGTTGGGCGCCTCCACCGCGGCGTAGGTCTCCTCGTGGGGCACCTCGAATCCGCGGTTGCTCATCGACAGCTCGAAGTGCGAGATCGTCCCCTCGATCGTCGAATAGACCTGCTGCTTCGTCGGCAGGGCCGTCCGCTGGTCGATGCCGACGTTGACCGGCCCGGCCGGGACGTTCTCGATCGCCTGGGTGATGATGCGGAGGCTTTCCCGCATCTCCTGCATCCGCACCAGGTAACGGGCGTAGCAGTCGCCCGCGGTGGCGCAGCAGACCTGAAATTCGTAGTCGGCGTAGGCGAGGTAGGGCTCGTCCTTGCGGAGATCGCGGGCCACGCCGCTGGCTCGGGCGACCGGCCCGGTGGCACCGCGGTTCACCGCCTCCGCCCGGGTCAGCACGCCGACGCCCCTGGTGCGATCGACGAAGATGCGGTTCCTGGTCAACAGCCGCTCCATGTCGTCGAGTGTTTTGGGAAACGTCCGCACGAAGGTGCGGATCTTCTCGACCACCAGCGGCGTCATGTCCTGCGACAGGCCGCCCACGCGGGTGTAGGAGTTGGTGAACCGTGCGCCGCAGAGCGTCTCAAAGATGTCGTAGATGACCTCTCGCTGATAGAAGGCGTAGAGGAAGAAGGTGAAGGCGCCGGTGTCGAGGCCGACCGCGCCGTTGCAGAGCAGGTGGTCGCTGATCCGCGCCAGCTCCGCGATGATCGTGCGGATCACCCGGCAGCGGGGCGTCAGTTCGAGGCCCAAGAGCGTCTCGACGGCGTGGTGCCAGGCCACGTTGTTGGCCATCGGCGAGATGTAGTTCATCCGGTCGGTCACCGTCACGTACTGGTTGAACGTGAGGTGCTCGCCGATCTTTTCGAAGCCGGAATGGAGATACCCCATCTCGGGCAGGGCATCGACCACCCGCTCCCCCTCGAGCTTGAGCACGAGCCGCAGCGTGGTGTGCGTGGCGGGGTGCTGGGGTCCGAAGTTCAGCGTCCAGAGGTAGTCCTCGCTCCGCGCGGTGGCCTGCCGCGGCGGGTCGAGCATCTGCGGGGACGTCGGGGCGACCTGCATGCTCAACTCTCGTGCCGCGTGATGACGGGAAAGTTATGACGCTCACCACGGCCCTGGAGCGGATAGTCCTTGCGAAGCGGGTGAGCCGCGAACTCGTCAGGCATCACGAGCCGCCGCAGGTCGGGATGGCCCGCGAAGCGGATGCCGAACAGGTCCCAGACCTCCCGTTCGAGCCAGTTGGCCGCCTCCCAGAGCGGCACCACGCTGGGCACCGTCGGGGCCGGGTCGTCGACGAACACGCGAACGGTGAGCCGCTGATTGGTGGCCGTCGAGGCGAGCAGATAGACCAGTCCGTACCGCCGGCCCTTACCGCCCCGCATCCCCATCGGCGGTTCGCGGTAGTCGAGGTAGTCGACACACGACACGTCCACGAGCAAGTCGAAGCCGCGGCCGGCGAGGAACTCGAGCAGCTCGAACGATCGCGTCTCCGGCGCGACGACCCTCGTCTGGCCACGAAACACCGACGTTTCGAGACTGCCGAAGCGATCGGCCAGCGCCGCAAGCATGTCGTCGACGGCGGGGGGCGGGAACGGCATCAGGGCGGTCTCTCGGGGTCAGGAGCGGCCGGCGTACGATTCGGCGCGGGCCGCGAGTTCCCGCTGCACGACCGGGTTGCGGGCCGCGTCGACGGACAGGGGATCGGCGATCTCGACGAGCGCCCGCTTCCGGGCCTGACGGCCCGCGGTGTCGAACTCGCGGCCGGTGATCGTGCCCTCGCGCTGGATCTTGTCCTGCAGGTCGATGATCGCCTGGATCAACTGCTCCGGCCGGGGTGGACACCCAGGCACGTACATGTCGACCGGGATGAAGCGGTCGATGCCCTGCACGACCGCGTAGGTGTCGAACACGCCGCCGGTGCTGGCGCAGGCGCCCATCGAGATGCACCACTTGGGCTCGTGCATCTGCAGCCAGATCCGCTGCAGCACCGGCAGCATCTTCATCACCACCCGCCCGGCCACAATCATCAGGTCGCATTGCCGCGGGCTGAAGCGGAACACCTCCGCCCCGAAGCGGGCCAGGTCGTGCTTGCTCGCGCCGGTCGCCATCAGCTCGATGCCACAGCAGGCCGTCGCGAAGGGCATCGGCCAAAGGCTATTCTTCCGACACCAGTTCGCCAGCGCGTCGAGGCGACTGACCACGACGTTCTCGGGAAGCTGTACCTGTCCGGAATCGGTCACCGCCATCGAAACACCCCCTTCCGCCAGTCGTAGGCGAAGCCCACGACGACTAGCGCCGTGAACAGCATGGCGCCGGCGAACACGAGGCCACGGGACGAGACCAGACCGGCGGCGACCGCGGCGTCGATGCCCGCCGGCGAGCGGCTGGCCACCGCCCACGGATAGAGAAAGAGGAGTTCGACGTCGAAGACGAGGAACGTGATCGCCAC
>VGYP01000092.1 GCA_016872955.1 Planctomycetota bacterium | reverse complement strand
GGCCTGGGCCGAGCCACCCCGGCGGCGGCGGGCGGCGATCCAGCCGGGGATGCCGCTGGCCGAGGCGATGGCCGTCCTGGCATTGGCCTACGGCTCGCCGGCCTGTCGCGCCGCGGAGATCGCTCCCGACGATCCGGTCGCCGACCAGGCGGCACTCGAGCAGTTGGCCCGTGCCTGCCGACGGTTCGCGCCGGTGGTGGGCATCGAGCCGATGCCCGCGTCGTCGGCCCACGGGGCGACGGTCGCGGCAGAGTGCCTCATGCTCGACGTCACGGCGACCGCCGGCTTCTTCGGCGGCGAAGCGTCACTCGCCCGCACGGCCACCTGGACGCTCGCGGCCCGCGGCCTGCACGCCCGCGTGGCCATCGCCGATACGCCGGCGGCCGCCCGGGCCGCCGCGCATCACACGGATCTCGTGGCCCGGATGATGCCGCCCGTTGCCACCATCACAGCCTCCGGCCGGCTCCGGCGCGACGGCCACAGGCGGTGGGCGGTCGTGCCCTCAGGTGCGCAGCGGCTCGCCCGTGGCTCGGATGCCGTGCTCGCAGGCCTGCCACTGGCGGCCCTGCGACTCGAGCCGGCCGCCATCGACGCGCTACGCGAGGTTGGCATCGACACGATCGGCGGGCTCGTGCGACTGCCAGCCAGAAGCCTGACCGCACGACTGCCCGAGAGCGTCTCACGGCGGTTGGCCGAGTTCACGGGCGCGAGACCCGAGCCGATCGTACCGCCCCACGGCGATGAACTTCCGCGCGCCGACCATGATTTTGAAATATCCCTGTCGCTTGTCTCGGTCGAGGAGGTCGCCTTCGCCGGCCTCCTCGAACAACTCGTGGAGCGGTGCCTCGCTCCATTGGTCGCCCGGAGCCAGGGGATCGTGTCGCTGCAGGTGCGGCTCGAGCCGGCGGTGGGTGTCACGACGGCGACCCCACCGACGGTGATCGACGTGAGCCTGTTTCGACCGAGTGGTTCGGCGCGACACCTCGTCGAACTTCTGCGACTGCGAATGGGCCGCATGCGACTGCCCCGGGAAATTCAGGCGGTTGCCGTCGAGGTGCTGGCCGTCGGGCTGATCGTGTGCCGGCAGCGGCCGCTGTTCGAGTATGCTCCGGAAGACACGGTCGAGGCGACGGCCGGACCACGGTCCGCCGCCGTGATGGCACTGCTCGACCGGCTCGCAGGCCGGCTCGGCCGCTCGGCCGTGTTCGAGCCACGGCCCGTGGCCGACGCCCAGCCGGAATACGCCTGGATCGCTGCACCGCCCGGCACGGCGGCCGCACGGAACGATGGGCGGGCATCACCGCGGGCCGGCGCCGGCAGTCGGCCGGTCTGGATGCCGCCGCGGCCGGTGCCGCTCGAGCCCTCGCAGGCGGGTGTGATCGCCGTGGCGCCCGACGGGCCGCCGCTACGATTCCGGCTCGGTGGCGTAGTGCATCGCGTCGCGCAGGCCGACGGTCCGACGCGACTATTACGTGGTGGAAACCGAGTCGGGCGCGAGGTTCTGGCTGTTCAGGCGACTCGGCGGCCGGCTGCGAGGCCCGCGCGACGGCGGCTGGTATCTGCACGGCGTGTTCGCGTGACGGCTGAAAGAATCCACCCAAAACCTCCCCGGATCCCCAGGCTCATGACCGTGACGGGCAGGAGAACGTGGTGACATGACCGATGACGCACCTCGGTATGCCGAACTGCACTGCACGAGCAACTTCTCGTTCCTGCGGGGTGCCTCCCACCCCGACGAGCTCGTCGTCCGTGCGACGGCGCTCGGCTACGAGGCGCTCGCGATCACCGACCGGACCACGCTCACGGGCATCGTGCGGGCTCATGACGCCGCCAAACAATCCGGCCTGAAGCTCGTTGTCGGAGTCCACCTCGAACCTGTGGATATCGGGCCGCTCGTCGTCTGGGCCGCCGATGCGTCCGGCTATTCGAACCTCTGCCGCCTGCTCACGCACGGCTACGCCTCCGCAACCGAGGCGGCGGCCGCGCGGTCGGCCGACGACCGAGCTCGACCGCGGTCCACGGCCGATGCCAAGCCGGCCGGCGGAGCGGGAGCCTGCCTGCTGACCTGCGACGACATCGCCCGGCACGCCCACGGTCTCCTGGCCGGCGTGCCGCTGGCATCCCTCGCCCTCGGCCGTGGCGGTCCCTCCGACGACGCGCGGCTGCGAGACGCCTGCGAGCAGCTCGCCCGCTGGCGTCGGATCTTCGACGACCGGCTCTGGGCACTGGCCGAGGTGGCACTCGAGGGTGACGATGCCGGGCGGCTCGAGTGGTTCGGCCGCGTGGCGAGGCTGGCCGGCGTGCCGATCGCGGCGGCCGGCGACGTCCGCTATCACGAGCGGAGCCGGCTGCCGCTCTTCGACGTGCTCGCGGCCACCCACCACGGCGGCACGGTGGAGGGCATCCGCGGTCGGCTGCTCTCCAACGGCGAGCGACACCTCCACGAGCGGTGGCGAATCGCCGAGCGGTTCGCGGCCCTGCCCGGCGCGGTCGAGCGGACGAGCGAGATCGCCGCCCGCTGCACGTTCTCGCTCGACGAACTGTCCTACGAATACCCCGCCGCCACCGTGCCGCCGGGCCGCACGGCCAGCGAGCAGCTCGCGCACCTGGCGTGGAAGGGAGCCCACAAGCGGTATCCCGACGGGATCCCGGAAAAGGTGCGTGAACTCGTCGACCACGAGCTCGCCCTGATCGCCGAGCTCGGCTACGAGGCCTACTTCCTCACCGTGTTCGACATCGTGCGGTTCGCCCGGCGACAGGGCATCCTCTGCCAGGGCCGTGGCTCGGCCGCCAACTCAGCGATCTGCTACTGCCTGGGGATCACGTCGGTCGATCCCGCCCGGATGAACGTCCTCTTCGAGCGGTTCGTGAGCCACGAGCGGCAGGAGGCGCCCGACATCGACATCGACTTCGAGCACCACCGCCGCGAGGAGGTGCTCCAGTACGTCTACGACACCTACGGCCGCGACCGGGCCGCGATGACGGCGGAGGTGATCTCCTATCGGCTGCGGTCGGCCGTTCGCGACGTGGGCAAGGCGCTGGGACTGTCGCTCGACCGCGTCGATGCGATCGCCACCGTGCTCGACGTCGGCGACGGCTTGGAGGAGTTGCCGACGCGGCTGGCCGAGGCGGGGCTCGACCCCGCGGGTGACATCGGCATGAGGCTCGTGTCGCTCGTCGGCCAGCTCGTCGGCTTTCCACGACACCTGGGGCAGCACGTTGGCGGAATGGTGATGACACGGGGCCGACTCACCGACCTCGTGCCTGTGCAGCCGGCCACGATGCCCGGCCGCACGATCGTGCAATGGGACAAGAACGACCTCGACGAGCTCGGCATCCTGAAAGTGGACTGCCTCGCCCTCGGCATGCTCACGGCGATCCACCGGGCCTTCGACCTCGTGGAGAAGGCCGGCGGCCCGCGGCTCACGCTGCCCACCGTGCCGGCCGAGGATCCGGCCGTCTACGAGATGATCTCGCGGGCCGACACGGTGGGCGTGTTCCAGATCGAGAGCCGGGCGCAGATGAGCATGCTGCCCCGGCTGAAGCCCACGTGTTTCTACGACCTCGTGATCGAGGTGGCGATCGTGCGGCCGGGGCCGATCCAGGGCGACATGGTGCATCCCTACCTGCGCCGGCGGGCGGGCGAGGAGCCGGTCGCCTACCCCAACGACGCGATCCGCGAGGTGCTGGAGAAGACGCTCGGCGTACCTCTCTTCCAGGAGCAGGCGATGCGGCTGGCGGTGGTGGCCGCCGGGTTCACGCCGGGCGAGGCGGATCAACTGCGGCGGGCGATGGGCGCCTGGCGGCGGCCGGGCGTGATCGACGAGTTTCACCGGAAGCTCGTCGACGGCATGCTCGCCCGCGGGCTCTCCAAGCAGTTCGCCGAACAGGTCTTCAATCAGATTCGCGGTTTCGGCGAATACGGTTTCCCGGAGTCGCACGCGGCGAGCTTCGCGCTGTTGGTCTACGTCTCGGCCTGGCTCAAGTGCCATCACCCGGCGGCCTTCACGGCGGCACTTCTGGGCAGTCAGCCGATGGGCTTCTATGCGCCGGCCCAACTCGTCCGCGACGCCCGGGCCCACGGCGTGACGGTGCTCCCGGCCGACGTGAACAAGAGCGACTGGCACGCGACGCTCGAAGACGGCCGGTCGTCGGATGGCCAGCCCGCCCTGCGGCTCGGGCTCGAGCAGGTCTATGGCCTCGGCGAGGCTGCGGCCGAACGGATCGTGGCCGCCCGCCGCGAGGGGCCGTTTCGGCTGCCGCGGGACCTCGCCCGCCGGGCGAAGCTCGACCGCGAGGCGCTTCTGCATCTCGCGCGGGCCGGGGCGCTTGCCTCGCTTGGCCTCTCCCGCCGCCGTGCTGTCTGGGAGGCGATGCGCAGCCTCGACAAGCCCGCCAGCCGGCCGCTACTCGACGGCCTGGACAACGATGAAGACATCACAGGCGACGAAGACTCGCTCGGCCTCGAATCGATGACCGAGCAGGAGGAGGTGATCGCCGATTACCGCACCGGCGGCCTCTCGCTTGATGGCCATCCGCTCGCCTTCGAGCGGCCGCGACTCGCGGCTCGGGGCGTCGTGGAGATCGCCACGGCCAACGCGGCCCCGGAGGGCCGCCGCGTGTGCGTGGCTGGCATCGCGCTGTGTCGCCAGCGGCCAGCCACCGCCAAGGGCATGATCTTCCTCACGATCGAGGATGAGACGGCCGCGGCCAACATCGTCGTTCGCCCCGATGTCTGGGCCGCCGCCGACCACGCCGCCCGCCGGGCGGCGGTGCTCGTGGTTGAGGGTCGGATCCAACGACGGGCCGCGGTGGTACACGTGCTGGCGACGCGGCTCGAATCGGCGCTGGGATCCGCGATCGCATCAGCCCCGTGCTCGTCGCCGGGCTCTGGCTTGGCCGGCGACACCAGCGCCACCATCTCAGCCGACACGTCCGCGCTGCCTGCGGCCGACGCGTTCGCCCCCCGCCCCCCTGCCCTGGCCGCCCTACCCCGCATGTCCCGCGACTTCTGCTGAAACTTCCGACGGTCCGCTGCCCGCTCTACCAATCCAAAACCTTGCCGACCCATAAATATGGCTCTCTGCTCGATTCCATGAAGACCACCATGGAGATCGCTGACGTCCTCTTCGAGGCCGCCAAGAAGCGGGCCGCCGAACTCCGTGAGCCGCGGAGGGCCCTGATCGAGCGCGGCCTGCGGGCTGAGCTCACGCGGCCGGGCCCATCGGCCCGCCACCGACGCCCCGAGCCGATCCGCTGGGTGACCGTCATCGGTGGCCTGCCAGCCGGCCTCGACATCGCCGACCGCGAGGCCATGCACGACTGGCTTCGTGGGCAGCGATGATCGCCATCGACACGAACCTGCTGATCTACGCCAACCGGGCGGCCAAGTATTCGACCTCCAGATTGTCCTCTGCGCTCTCGACGGGGGAGCTACCGAACTTTGGATGCACGACGCTCGATTCATCAAGGTTCCGGGACTGCGGCTGCGTGATCCGCTGCTGCATTCGCGGGCATGAGCGACTTCGATCCGCCCGCCGCAGCCTCGTCATACGGATCAGACTTGATCCGCAGGTGTGACCTGAGCCTGCCCCTATCTTTGATCCAGCCAGGGTGTAAGCCAGACAGAGGGGGTCGATGGGCATACCGATCGACCCGCTCCGTAAACTCCAACGGCGTCCGGTGCCCCAACGAGGTATGCGGAAGGGCTCGATTGTAATCCTCCCTCCAGGCCTCTGTCAGCCTCTTCGCTTCGTCCAGTGACAAGAACCAGTGCTGGTCGCCCGTAGACCAGCTTCTTGTTCACGATCCAATCCTCCCGGCGAAGAAGAACCCACAACCGCGCGTTCCCGTGGAGCACCCGGCTTCTAGCCAGGTCTCGAAGTCGAACGTAAAGCTCGGCCCGCGGATCACGCCTGCTCTAGTAACGGAAGCTCGATCGGGCGAATCCCCGTACCAGGCAGGCTCCACGCTCGGCAACCCGATACGCTACCTGCACCTCCTTCACCAAAATACGCTTCACCGCAGGCCTCAGAGTTTTTTTGAGAGGACGTCCTGCAGCATGCTCTTGCAGAGGCCCAGATCGGCCACCAGCTGCTTCAGCTTCCGATTCTCCTCCTCCAAGGTCCGAAGCCGTCGCAGCTCGGCAACGCCAAGCCCGGTGTACTGTTCTTTCGGCGGTAGAAAGTCTGCTCGCTGACTCCGAGCCGCCGGATGATCTCGGCGACTGGCGTACCGGACTCGGCCTGCCGCAATGCGAACGCGATCTCCTCTTCCGTGTGCTGCTTTCAGCCCAGCGGAAAACCCATCCTTTCTGGTGATGCCAAGGTCAAAAAACCTCACATCCCGGATGGATCAAGAACCGGGGAGGACGTCAGGTTTGGTGATGGTTGCTGAGCTCAAGTGTTTGCCGTTTGGAAAATGGGCTTGAATCGGGACAACAATCCCGGTTTTTGTGCTGCCAAGAGGGGCCAACAGGCGGAATGTTGCCGACCCCTGTGGCAAGGGGTAACCTTCGGATGTTCGATCTCTGTCCTCGGATCGCTGAGATTGCCACTGCAAGTATCCACCTCCGTCGCGACGACCAATCGAGTGCTGACGGCAATCTGACCGCCCACATTTGCTCCGGACGTTACCCCGTGTCTTTGTGCCGGTACCGCTAAATCGAAGACGGTGGACCCAGCTGTCTGAATCACGCCGAGGTTGCCTGCGGAGCTTGTATACGAATCGCGATGGCGATGGGAAGCCTGAGGTTGAAGCTCTTCACCTGGAGACTGCTGTGAACAGGTTACACCGGTTTGCGACCGCTGCTCTGGTCGTCGTGTTTCTCACTATTCCTGCCGTACCGAATGCCCACGCCACCCCCTTAATCTGGAATGAGAGCACCCACGGTCAGCTGTCCACGGCCCCACAGAGCCCCACGCCCCTCACGCTCAGTCTCGGCGACAATCTCATCATCGCCACGATCGGTGGAGTCAATCGCGATTACTTCAAGTTCACCGTCCAGCCCACCCAATCGCTGACAGGCTTCCAGCTGGTCAGTTATGACTCAATGGATTCAGTCGCTTGGATCGCACTGCAAACCGGCTCCGCCTGGACCGCAGGAGACAACCCGCAATTGATGCGGTTCCATCAACATTTCGGAACAGCGACGACGCTGGGCAGCAACCTTCTCGGCATCTCATCCTCCTCTCCCTTGTCGCCAGACAACTACGTCGTACGCGTCCAGCAGCTCGGCGCGACGACGTCTTACAGCCTGAACCTTTCGGTCGTCCCCGAGCCCTCGATGATCACCATGGCCATCGCAGGGATCGCCTGCGGCGGCTTCTCGATGTGGCGGCGACGGAAGCGGGCCTGACGCCGTAGATCCAACGCGCTGCCCACGACGCGGGGGGCGGGCCATGCGATTCGCTCCCCTTGGTCGAGTGTGGGCCTTCGCCGAGCCGGTGCCGCCGTGGGAGCGGTGGGGGCAACTCGCGGATTTTCCAGACTTACGCAGCTGTGAACGCTGGTTGAATAGTGAAGCACGGGGCTGTTGAAAAGTGCAGCGCTGGGGATGGGGGAATCTCCTCCGGGGTAGCCGGTTGCTCCAAGGATGATGGTTTATGACGGGCCGGTTGCCCGTCGCTACCGCCTGCGGGCGTCCCTGAGGCGGAAGCTCTCGCCTTTGTCCCTGAGGATCTGGCAGCGGTGCGTGAGGCGATCGCCAGATGCGTCTTGCCAACACCACTCGAGCCGATGAGCAGCACGTTCTCTCGGTCGTCGATGTACTGCCCCTTGGCCAGTTCGAGTACGAGGGGCTTGTTGATCGACGGCTGCTGGGCGAAGTCGACCTCGTCAAGCATCTTGGTCTGCGGGAGGCGGGCCACCTTCAGACGCCGCTCCGCCGCCCGCCATTCCCGCTCGATTCGCTCCAGTTGACAGAAGCGCTGGAGGTAGGCATGGTGGTCGAGGTTCTCGATCACCGCTCGGAAGGCAACCTTCTCGCATTCGTTCGATATCGTCGGCAGCTTGAGCGACTGCAGGTGGTGCTCCACGAGCACCGTGCTCTTGGTCGTGCTCATGTGGATCTCTCCTGGCCGAGCAGGGACGCATAGGCAGTAATGTCCGTCGGCGGGACGTGCACGAGCTTCAGGTGCGGTCGGCTGCCGAGACAGAACAGCGCGACGGGAGGCTCCCGGCGGTGTTCCACGATCACTCGGATCATGTCTGCATCGGTGATCCCAAATCCCATCGCATACTCCACCGCCGCCGACCGCTCCTCGAGGCTTGTCTTCTCGAGAAGGAGAAGCTCACGAATAGACCCCTTCGTCCCGAGGCCATCGGGAGGCCTCTCCATCCGGCGACGGAGCAGATTGAAGCACTCGGGTAGCTGCCAGTCTGCAGGCGGACGGGCGTAGTCGAAGGCTCCCGGTTTGCGTTCCAGGAGTGCCAGATAGTGGATCGGGTCATCGAAGTGCCGTTCGCGGCCCCAGTGGCGGCGGTGTCTGGCGATCAGCCGGTCCTCGAAGATGAGCGTCGCGTCGTCCACCGTCGCCACCACCGTGATCTGCCGATGGACGTACTTCACCGGCACGCTGTACCGGTTGGTATCGAACTGCACCAGCAACAGGGAGTTGGCGTGCGCCTGCGTGATCCGGCGAGCTGCGCACTCGTGCGGCGGAAGCGGGGGGCATGCGGAGTGTTCCTTCTCCAGCCGCAGGGCCTTCATTCCATTCTTGCCCTACGACCGTCGCCCCAAGTCCTCCCGGCACCGCTCTTCGAGAGTCTCGTTGAGCTCCACGAGCAACGCCACCTGCGGCGCAGGCACCAGAAAGTTCCCTCGACCAAAGTCCACCAATCCTTCGACGTGCCCCTTCTCGTTGGCTCAATGCACGAGGCAGAACTGCGTCTCGGACAGTCCATGGCTCTGGAGTCACCGGAACTCCTTGGTCGCCTGCCGCTCACGGCTGCCGGTGATCTTCACCACCGCGATCTTGCTGTTGTCGTCGCGGATCGTCGTCGGCACACCCCCCATGAATCGGAACGCCCGATTGTGTCCCTCGAGGAACGCCTCCGTGCACTCTTGCGGAAAGGCCTGAATAGGACGGCGTCGGAGTACGGCAGTGACATCACGAACAAGGCGACCTGCTGCCGCTCGCCTGTGACATCGACGTAGGCGAACCCGAAGTCCACCTGTGCCTCGCCAGGCGGATGGGAGAGCAGGACAACTACCTGCTTCGTGGCATCCTTCCACGTGCAGACCGCGTCCTTCACCATGGTGTAGCCGCCGGTGTACCCTCGCTCGATCTCGAGGTGGTCGAAGATCTGCTTCGCGGTATGCCGCTGCTTCACCGGCTCCTGCTTCTCGTGCTCCAGCACCTCGTGAATCCAAGCGAGGTGCGGACCGACAAGCGGCTGCTCACGCTTCGCCTTGCGGTGACACCCAGGAGTTTCGGCGCGCGCGAGCATCCTCACCAGCGTCCGCCAGTTGATGCCTTACTCCCGGCACGCCGCCCGCTTCGACAACTCGCCGGTCAGCACTTGGCGACGAACCTCGGTCCACTTCTCCATGTCTGCAGACACTCCTCGTACCTCGCTCTCGGTAGGGGGTAGTCGCGGCTCCACCGCCATTGTCCCGACCGACACCGCTGCACCGCTGTGCGCTGCATTTTTCGACCGGCCGGGCTACCGCGGCCCGCGCTGCACTTTTCGACCGGCGTTCACACGGCCGACCCACCCTTCGGGCACCACGGAATATGCCGCAATCACGACCATTCTTAAGTTGCCCCACGCACACGTGGCCCCAATCGACACGATGCGCTAACTTGGCCGTCGATGCCGCCAGCACGGCAATCGCCGTTCAGTCACGCTTCGGTACTGAGCTTCCCGGCGGCACAAGGAATGCCCGAAATGCCGACAGCTCCCGGGCAATCCCTGGGGCCTCCGTGTCGTAATCGCTGCCGTCGCCGCCGTGGAGCTTGCCGTCGATACGTGAATAGGCCTCAAACAGAAGGCCGGAGCTCTTTTTGACGGCAGCAACATCGACACCCGATCCATGCGTTTGGGCCAGTTCGGGCAACTGCTCGAGAAGATGGCCGATGGCATGAATCGGCTCGTCGGCGGCGGCGGTGTCTTGTTCCGCGAACGCCTTCCGGATCGTGTCATCGAGCCGCACCACC
>VGYP01000091.1 GCA_016872955.1 Planctomycetota bacterium | reverse complement strand
AGGCCGCGGAGCGGTTCGGCGCCGAAGTCGGGCCGACCGGCGGCGGTCGCTCCATCCGCCACCCCCGCCGCCACGATCCGCGGCCGGCCGCGGGTCAGCGTGCCGGTCTTGTCGAACACGACGGTGCCGGCCGTCGCGAGCCCCTGGATGGCCGCCGCGCTTCGCGCCAGGATCCCCTCCCGCGCCGCGCGGCCGATCGCTACGGTCATCGCCAGCGGCGTGGCGAGTCCCAGGGCGCACGGGCAGGCGATCACGAGCACGCTCACCGCCGAGGCCAGCCCCAGCGCAAGGCGAGGCTGTGGTCCGGCGATGGCCCAGCCGAGGAAGGTGAGCGCGGCGGCCGCCAGCACGGCCGGCACGAACCAGGCCGCCAGCCGGTCGGCGAGGTTCTCGATCGGCGCCCGTCGGGCGTGAGCCTCGCGGACCAGCCGGATGATCCGGGCCGCCAGCGACCCGGCGGCCTCGGCCGTCGCCTCCACCACGATCCCGCCGCCGCCGTTGATGCTGCCGCCGAGCACGCGGTCGCCCGGCTGCTTCGCCACCGCCAGCGGCTCGCCGGTGAGCGGCGACTCGTCGCAGGCGGTCGATCCCTCCCGCACGATGCCATCGACCGGTACCCGGGCCCCCGGCTTGACGCGGAGCCGATCGCCGATGGCCACCGCCGCGAGCGGGATCGTCTCCGACGTGTTCGACCCGACGAGCCTGGCGCCATGGCCGTGGCAGCCTGCCGCGTCGGGCTCCGCACCGGCCGCGCGGCCGATCCGCTCGGCCGTCAGCGGCGAGAGGTCCATGAGCAAGCGGAGCGCCGCGGTGGTGCCGCGCCGGGCTCGGCTCTCGAGCCGCTGTCCGAGGAGCACGAGCACCACGATCATGCCGGCCGACTCGAACGACAGCGGCACCGTGCCGTCGGCCGCGCGGAAGGCCTTGGGGAACAGGTTCGGTGCGAGCGTGGCGAGCGTGCTCGAGCCCCAGGCTGCCAGCACGCCAAGCGTGACCAACGAGAACATACCCGGCCGCCCTGCTCGGAAGCCGGCGATGCCGCCCGCCAGGATCGGCCAGCCCCCCCAGAACACGATCGGCGTGGCCAGCGTCAGTTGGAGCCACTGGCCCGTCCGCCCGGCGAGCCCGAGCCGTTCGAAGGTCTCTGCGATCGCATGCCCTCCGACCTTGGCGGGCAGCATGTGGGCGAGCATCGGCCCCATCGCCACCACCACCACGAGCAAGCCGAGCACCGCGGAGACCACGAGCCGCCGCCACTCCGCCGCGACCGAGGCGCCGGCACCACCGTCGATCTCGACCGGCTCCAGCGGCATGCCGCAGAGGTCGCAGACGCCGTAGCCGGGCCGGACGATGCCCGGGTGCATCGGGCAGGTCCAGCCGAGTTCGCCGGCCTCGGCCCGGGCGCAGCAGGGCTTCGGGGCCGCCAGGGTCGACTCGGGCTGGATGACGTCGAGCTGCATGGCTCCGCCATCGTACAACCACCATCACCGCGAAGCCGGTCCCCTCTCGGGAGGTGCGGACGGCTCAGCCCGCCTGGGACACGGCGGCGAACCGCTGGAGCACGGCCGCGGCTGCGGCCGAGTCAAGTGACTCCTCGGCCAGCCGCCGGGCGGCCGCCAGATCGACGCCGTGGCCCGCCGCCCAGAGCGTTGCCGCGGCGTTGAGTACGACCACGTCGCGTCGCGGCCCGGCCTCCCCGGCCAGCACGCCGCGAATCGCGGCGGCGCTCTCGGCCGGCCCCGACACGGTCAGCTCCTCGAGTCGCTCGGCCGCCGCTGTCGCGAGCCCGAACTCGGCGGGCGTCCACCGGGAGCGACGAAGCCCGGCGGGCAAGACGTCGATCACGTCGGTGGGCCCGAACAGGCTGATCTCGTCGAAGGCCCGCGCCGCGGCCCCGGCGGCGGGCACCTCACCCGAGACGATCACGGCGCGGTGGATGCCCAGCAGCCGCGCGGCCTCGGCCATCGGCTCGCGGGCCGCCGGCCGCCCCACGCCGATCACCTGCACGGCGGCCCCGGCAGGATTGCACAGCGGCCCCACGAGGTTGAACACGGTCGGCCGGCCGAGCGACCGGCGCAGCGGCCCCACCCGTGCCATCGCCGGGTGATGGGCCGGCGCGAGGCAGAAGCAGAGGCCCGCCTCCCGCAGGCAGCGGGCCTCGATCTCCGGCGTCGTGTCGATCCGGACGCCCAGCTCGGCGAGCACGTCAGCCGAGCCGGTGCGGCTCGAGACGGCACGATTGCCGTGCTTGGCCACGGGTTGCCCGGCGGCCGCCACCACGATCGCCGCGGCGGTGGAGATATTGAACGTGGCCGAGCCGTCGCCTCCGGTGCCGCAGGTGTCGGCGACGACCGTGCCCGGCGGCAGGCCCGCATCGAGAGGCAGCATCCGCCGGCGGAGCGCCGCGGCCACACCGGCCACCTCGACGGCGGTCTCACCGGCCTCGGCCAGGGCCATGAGCCAGCGGCCGAAGGCGTCGAGATCGGCCTCTCCGGCAAGCACCGCCTCAACGAGCGACTGGACCTCGGCGGCCGTCATGCGGTCGCCCCGCCCGAGCGCGGCGGCACGGTCGTCGGGATCGATGCGGCTGGGCATGGGCGGTTTGCCGACGCGGTGGCAAGGCCTTGCGACGCCGCCGAGTCTACCCTTCCCCGCGCGGTCGCGGAACCGCCGCGCCGCTGTCACGCCGCTCGTTCCCAGGGGCGGGAATGCCCAAGTGGCGTCCCCGCCTTTTGCCGGCCGCGCCGCAGCGAGGCGGCCACACGGGCTGCCTTTCGGCCCGCCCTTCGCGACGCGTTGGTCGGGGCAGGAGGCCGCGTTAGGATTTGGCCTGCCTCGCGGCCTCCCAACTCCGTCCCGCAAGCCTTCTTCCGTGTCGCCGGTCGAGCCCCGCAAACTGATCATCGACTGCGACCCGGGCATCGACGACGCGGTCGCGCTCGCGATGGCCCTCTTCGACCCGCGGCTCGACGTGCTGGCGGTGACGGCCACCGCGGGCAACGTCTCGGCCGAGCAGGCCACCGCCAACCTGCAGGCCGTCGTCACCTTTCTCGACCCACCCCGGCTGCCGCGGGTCGGCGTCGCGGCAGCCGATGCGATCCTGTCGCCCCGGCCGCTGAGCGTCCACGGATCCGATGGCCTGGGAGGCTTGGAGCTGCCGCGGGTGCCGCTGCACGGCGGCCATCCGTCGGAGAAGGTGATCTGGGAGACGGTCAAGGCCCATCCGCGGGAGGTGACGATCCTCTCCCTCGGGCCGCTCACCAACGTGTCCCGGGTGCTGGCCCGGGATCCCGCCATCGCCGAGCTCATCGGCGGGATCGTCGTCTGCGGCGGCACCAGCCACGCCGCCGGCAACGCGACCGCCACGGCCGACTTCAACTTCTTCTGCGACTCCGCCGCGGCCCGTCACGTCGTCCGCGAGCCGGTCACCAAGACGCTCGTGCCCCTGGAGACGACGTCGCAGGTGCTCTATGAGTTCGACCTGCTCGACCGGCTACCCAGGGAGTTCACGCGGGCCGGCACGATCCTGCGGCCGATGGTGGCCCACGCCTTCCGCGCCCAGCGGCAGTTCCTGGGCAGCGAGGGAATCCGCCTCCACGACGTGGTAACGCTCGTCGCGGTCACCAATCCGGAACTTTTCGAGAGGGAGACCGTGGCCGCCGACGTCGAGACCACCGGGGAGCTGACGGCCGGCATGCTGGTGGTCGACCGTCGGCCCCATCGCGATGCGCGGCCCAATGCCGACCTGCTGGTCAACTGCGACGCCGCCGCGGTGCAGGACTGCGTGCTGCGGGCCCTGGCCGCGGCCGGCGAGGCGACGTAATGGGGCTGCGCTACTCGAAGTCGGTGCGGCGGGCCACGGGAACGCGGAGCTCAACCCGCTGGCGGTCGCGGAGCAGCACGACCTTCACCGTCTGGTCGACCAGCGTCATGCCCACCACGCTCATCAGGTGGTCGTCGTCCTCGATCGCACGGCCGTCGAACTCCAGGATCACGTCATCCGGCCGGATGCCGACCTCGGCGGCCGGGGCGTTGGCCGTGACGCCCTCCACCCGGGCGCCGACGGGCCGCACCATGCCGAGCCGGTCGGCCTCGGCGGCGGTGAAATCCCGGTCCAGCGCGACGCCGAGGTAGGCCCGCGGCACGGTGCCGTGCTCGACCAGCTGACTGACCACGAACTTCACCATGTCGATCGGGATCGCGAAGGCGATGCCCTCGTTGCCTCCGGAGTTGCTGGCGATGGCGGTGGTGAGGCCCACCACTTCGCCGCGGAGGTTGACCAGCGGCCCGCCGCTATTGCCGGGATTGACGGCGGCATCGGTCTGGATGAAGTCCTGAAACCGGACGGCTTCGGACCCCAACTGCAGGTCCCGGCGGCCCTTGGCGGAGACGATCCCCAGTGTCACCGACTGGGCCAGGCCGAAGGGGCTGCCGATGGCCAGCACGAGGTCGCCGATCTGAACCGGGTCCTTCTCGGCCAGGCGGGCTAAGGCCAGGTTGTCGGCCTCGATCTCCAGCACGGCGATGTCGGTGCCGGCATCGGACCAGGCGCGGCGGGGGAGCAGTTCCCGGCCGTCGTCGAGCCGGATCTTGATGGCGTCGAGGTCGGCTTTGTCGATGACGTGGCGGTTGGTCAGCACGACGTCGCGGCCTGCCAGCCGCACGATCACGCCGCAGCCCGCCTCGTTCTCGGTGGTCCGGCCGCTGCGGGGCCGGCGCAGCAGTTTCGAGGCGTCGATATGGACAACGCTCGGTTTGAGGAGCGTCGCCAGACGCCGCAGCTGCCGCGCCTGCCGTTCGAGCGGCTCGGCGTCACGGGCCGCCTCGTCGTAGAGACGGGCCCGTTCCGCGGGGCTGAGCCGCTCGGGCCGCGGATCGACACGCGGCACCGCCGGTTCGGTCTCGACGGTCGCGAGACGGCGGGCAGGCTCGTCGGCACGTGCCGGCGCCCAACCCGTGGCGGCCACCAGCAGGGCCAGGGCCGCGATGCGGCGGGACGGGGGCGGTGTCATACGGAATCCACGACCGGAAGGACCTGCTCGGCTGGCGAGCATACCCGGCCGGACGATCAGAGTTCCAGTTCGCCGCCGATCGGCTCCTCCGCCCGCCGTCCGCCCGCCTCGCCCGAACGCTCGAAGTCAAGCTGGCAAGCGATGCACACCGTCGCATACGGCAGCGCCTCCAGGCGGGCCATCGGAATGCGGCCGCCGCAGACCTCGCACTGGCCGTAGTTGCCTTCCTTCATCCGCTCGAGCGCGTTCTCGATCGACGCGAGTTCGCGGCTTTCGACCTCGGCCAGTTGCGAGTTGACCTCGTCCTGGGCCGTGTCGTAGGCGGCATCGATCAGGTCGCCGCGCGACTCGCTGTGGAGGTCCCGGAGCAGGGTCAGGTCGCCGGCGAGGGCGTTCCGCAGCGCGTCACGCCGCTTGACGAGGATCGCCCGCATGTTCGCCAGAGAGTCTTTACGTGCCATGGTCACCGCTCCTTCCGCCCGTTGTCGTGACCCCCTTTGAACCGGCCGCCAGTCCGGGTCGCAACAAATACTACGGGTCCTCCGGAAAAATGGTTCGCGCGGGGAGAATCGGCAGGAAATCTCGCCGAAATGAAGCCAAAGCGGCCGCCGACAGTTGGCGGCGTCCGGGCAGACTTTCCGGGGGGCGCCGCGGGCCGTCGGCGGGGGCCTCAGTCGGCCGACCGAAAACACCAGATCGAGCCGTCATCCGACGCAATCACGACCCGTCCGGCGGCGACCGCCGGGCCGCCGCTGAAGCCGCCGCCTGCGTCGAACGTCCAGGCCGGCTCACCGCTGGCCGCGTCGAGAACGGTGATCGTGCCCTTGGCGTCGGCCACGACCGCGACCGGCCGCGGGCCGGCCCCATCGACGGCCGCGACGACCACGGGTGACGCATCCACCCGGCCCCGCATCGGTTTCCGCCAGAGCCGCTGGCCATCGGCCAGGGCGAACGCCTCGACGGCCCGACCGCGTGTGCCGACGATCGCAAGCTCACCCACGATCGCCGCGCTCGCGCGATAGGCGGGGGCACCCGCGGCGGGCTCCTTCCGCCAGGCCACCGCCGGCGCGAGGTGGTCGATCGCGAAGAACGTGCCCCCCTCGGTGCCGAAGAGCACCAGCTTGCCGCCGACGGCCGGGGTCGTGCCGGTCGGCCCGCCGATCTCGACCGCGGCCACCTCGGCCCCATTGGCGGCGTCGATGACGTGCAGCCGGCCGTCGCAGCCCGCCAGGAAGATGCGGTCGCCGGCGGGCGTGCGAGCCACCGTCGGCGAGCAGCGGATCTGGTCGGCGATCGAGTGCTTCCAGAGCAGCCGGCCGGAGGCCAGGTCGAGGCACGACAGCGACGAATCCTGCGAGCCGACGAGCAACCGCGGCGGGCCGCCGTCGGCGAGGATCGTGGGGCCGCCGGAGATCTCCCCTTCGGTGGCGTATTCCCAGCGGATCTCACCGTCGGCCCTGGCGAGGCCCCGGACGACGCCCGTGTCATCCCCGACGGCCACTGGCAGCGCCGGGTCGAACGCGACCGCTGCAGCTGCAGGGAAGCCGGCTCCTTCGATCCGGCGGTTCCACCTCGTCCGGCCATCGGCCAGATCGATCGCCCGGAAGGTGCCGTCGAGGTCGCCCATGTAAAGCACACCGTCGGCCACCACCGGCACCGCCGCGAAGGCGGTCTCAGGAAAGTCGCGTTTCCACGCCTCGGCCAGTGGCAGGCGGAGCAGGCCCGCCGAGCGGCCCGTGCCGGCCAGGCAGCCGCGGGCCATCGGCCAGGCGTCAGCGGGCGCCGCGTCGCCCTCGCCGGCACGACCCGGCGGCGCGAGCAGCGCGGCCATCACCGCCGCCGTGGCCACCGCCGTTCGCGTCATCGGGCCGCCTCGTAGAGCGTCGCCAGATCGGCTGCGAGGACGGGCCGCGGATTGAAGGCGGCCGTCCAATTGCCCGCCGCGGCGGTCGCCAACGCGGACACGTCGGGCGTGCGGATGCCGAGCCCGGCCAGCGATCCGGCCAGCCCCGCGTCGGCGAGCAGCCTCGTGCACCAGTCGGCGAGCGCCTCGGCCGCACGGTCGGCCGGCGTCGACAGGCCGAGGTCGGCCAGCAGGGTCGCGTAGGCGTCGCGGGCCGTGGGAGCATTCCAGCGGATCACGTGCGGCAGCATCAGGCCCACGGCCTCGCCGTGCACGACGTCGTGCGCGGCGGTCAGCGGATTGGCCAGCGCGTGGGCGGCGCCGAGCATCGAGTTTTCGATCGCCAGCCCTGCCCAGGCAGCGCCCAGTTGGACGGCCGACCGGGCCGCCAGGTCGCCGCCGTCGGCGATCACGCGGGGCAGGGCGTCGGCCAGAAGCCGCCAGGCTTCCCGCGAGAGCATCCGCGAGGCGGGCGTGGCGGCCGTGCTGACCAGGCTCTCGACCGCGTGGGCGATGGCGTCCACGCCCGTGACGGCTGCCACGCGGGCCGGCTGGGTGAGCGTGAGCCGCACGTCGAGGATCGCCACGCGGAAGGCGGCCCGCGGGTCACCGCAGGCCATCTTCAGGCCCATCCGCCGGTCGGTGATCAGCGCGAACGACTGCGTCTCGCTGCCGGTGCCAGCCGTCGTGGGCACGGCGATTGACGGCAGCAGCGGGCCGGCGGCCTTGCCGCGGCCCTCGTAGTCCTCCATCCGGCCGCCGCAGGAGAACAGGAAGTTGATCCCCTTTGCGCAGTCCATCGAACTCCCGCCGCCCAGGCCGATGAGCAGATCGGGCCGCACCTCGCGGGCCAGCGACGTGCCCGCCTCGATCTCGTCGGTCGACGGGTTCTCACCGAACTCGGAGAACAGCGTCGCCGCCACGCCCGCCTCCTCGAGGGCCGTCGTGGCGGCGGCGGAGTGGCCGGCGGCCACGATGCCGGGGTCGCTCGCGACCAGCGCCCTGGTGCCGCCGAGTTCGCGGGCCAGCCGGCCGAGTCGACCGAGCGAGCCGGAGCCGACCACGAGTCGCGGCCCGGGGCGGAACTCGAACGGGAAGGCCACGGCGGCGTTCACGCGTCGGCACCGACGGGCACGGCCATCTGCAGCGCCCGCGACCGGTAGAGGAAGTCGATGATGTTGCCTTCGTGCGGCTGCAGCCAATCGAGCTTCGTGGTCGGGATCGGCCCCAGGTTGAGCCGGTCGATGTCGGTGCAGGCGACGAGTCGGGCCTGGAAGGCCTCGTCCTCGGTGATCGCGGAGCAGACGAGCGTGGGCCCCATTCGCTCGAGCATCTGCTCCTGCGGGCACTCGACCACCGTCACGAACGGGAACATGTATTCCGCCCGTGCGATCTCCGGCTCCGACGTGGCGGCGTGGGCGACCACCGGACGCAGCCAGCCGCAGCGGTCGTGCTCCACGAACCGGCCGCCGTAGGGGGCGGTGGCGTGCGTAACGCCCGGGGCTGCCAGCAGCGTCTCGATCTGACCCCAGATCGCCTTGGCCGCACCGGGCACCGTGAAGGCTGCGAGCGTGGCGTCGGGGTCGTCGGGGGGACGGACCTCGACCGGGCCCAGCCGGGCCGCCAACGCCTCCGCGATCCGTCGGGTGTTGCGGCTGGCGTAGATGGCCGAGGTGTTGATGCAGCCGCGGCCGCTGTTGGCCGCCACGCTGGCGGCCAGCACGTCGAGATGCCGCTCCCAATCGTCGACCTGGTCGTCGCCCAGGATGATCTTGGAGAAACCGGGCCCGTGCACCTGCACGCGGGGGTTGCCCCGATACTGCTCGACCGTCTTCGCCGAGCCGAAGATCATGCTCCGGCCGCAACCGGCGAGCACGGCCGCCCCGACGTCGGTCGCCCCGGGATAGAGCCCGATCGCCTCGGCCGGGATGCCGGCCTCGACCATGCAGGCGGCCATCCGGTAGGGCGTCCACGGCTCCTGGCTGCCGGGCTTGATCACCAGCCCCACGCCCAGTGCCACCACCGGCAGCCAAAGCGTGTGCACGCCGGGCGAGTTGGAGGGCAGCACGAGCCCGAGCACCGGCGACTGGGCCTGGTAGCTGACTGTCACGCCGCGGTGCTCGATGCCGTAGCCACGCCACAGGATCCGCGGGTCGAGCCCGCGGGAGAGGGCGTCGAGGATGCGGTCCATGTTCGACAGCACGAACATGTTTTTCTGCATGTTGGCTCGGCAGAGACTCTCGGGTAGGCCGGTGGTGGCCGACTGTGCCCGCACGAAGTCGTCGGGCGACTGCGGGACGCCGCCGACCTCCGGCGTGCCCTGCGCGTAGAGATTGCCGGCGGTCTGGAGCCGCTCCACGATCTCCTCGGGGTCGATCGCCAACAGTGCGCGGCGGGCGTCGGCCGCCTTGCGAAGGTCACGGCCGAGCAGCGCCCCGCCCACCTGGCTGACTTCCGCCACCGGCTCACCGGAGAGGAAGTGGACGAGGGTCTCCCGCTCGAGCGACTCGTACGGCTTGCCGAACCGCCAGGCGGCGAGATGCACCATCAGTAGACCCCCACGGTGGTGCTGGCCGCCAGGGCGCGGAACGGGCGGACGCCACTGATCCCGTCCCACGGATACTTCGCGTAGGGCCGTTCCCGTTCTCCCTCGTCCCGCTCCAGGAAGCCGGGGATGAACGTTTCCCGCGTGAGCGTCGTCAAGCGGACGCGGCCGGTCCCGCCGTAGGGCACGACCTCGTCGGGGCGGTCGAAGTCGACCACCTCGATTACGGCCCGGGGCTGGGGGGCATAGTAGGCGATCGCGTAGCCGTCGGCCGGCACGACCGGGCGACTGGCGGCCAGTCCCATCAGCGTGTTGCCGTAGGTCGGCGTCATGAAGGCACCGTCGAGGAGTTCCTCGACGGCGAACCGGGTCCACTGCGGGGTGAACTCGGTGCCTCCCGAGAAGATGCCGGTGATCCCTGCCTGGCGGATCGTCGTGCCCCGCTTCTCGAGGGCCAGGGCGAGCGCCTCGAGCAGCTTGGGCGTGGTGAACATGCAGCGCACGTCGTGTCCCGCCTCGAGGATCGTGATCGCCTGGTCGACGCAGTGCTGCTTGTAGGCCTCCAGGTGCTCCATCCAGCCCTTCTGGATGAGCTTGATCACCCAGCGCGGGTCGAGGTCGACGCAGAAACAGATGCCGCCACGGTGCTGGGCGAGGTGCTCGATCGAGAGCCGCAGCCGCCGCGGCCCGGAGGGACCCAGCATCAGCCAGTTGGCACCGCGGGGGAAGAACTCCTCGGGGAGCGTGTCGCTGAACATCTCGTAGTCGGTGCGGAAGTCCCGGGAGTTGACCGCGACTTCGGAATC
>VGYP01000090.1 GCA_016872955.1 Planctomycetota bacterium | reverse complement strand
CTGCGACAAGCCGGTCGCCGTTGGGAGCGGCTGATCGGCGAATCGCCCGCGGCGCAGGCGCTCGAAGCCATGCTCCGGCGTGCCGCCCACGTCGAGTCGACGATCCTGATCACGGGCGAGACCGGCTGCGGCAAGGAGGAGATCGCCCGCGCGCTGCATGCCCAGGGCCCGCGTGCCGGCAAGCCTTTCGTCGCCATCAACTGCGGCGCGATGGCCGCCACGCTGATCGAGAGCCAGCTCTTCGGCCACGAGAAGGGTTCCTTCACCGGTGCGGTGGGCCCGGCCCGCGGCGTGTTTCGCGCGGCCGAGGGGGGCATCGTGTTCCTGGATGAGATCGGCGAGATGCCGCTCGACCTCCAGCCACGGCTGCTGCGTGTGCTCCAGCAGCGCGAGGTCACACCGATTGGCTCGACCGAATCGTTCCAGGTCGACGTCCAGGTGATCGCCGCCACCAATCGTGACCTCTCGGCCGACATCCGGGCCGGAAAGTTCCGCGAGGACCTCTACTATCGGCTCAACACGATCGAGCTGGCGGTGCCCCCGCTCCGTGACCGGACCGCCGACATTCCCCTGTTCGTCGACCACTTCCGGCTGTTCTTCGCCGACAAGTTCGGCATCCCTCCCTGGCAGCCCGATGCGTCCACGCTGTCGAAGTTCATCCGCTACCGCTGGCCCGGCAACGTGCGGCAGTTGGCCCAGGTCATCGAACGGGTCTACGCCCTCGATGCCCAGCCCGCCCTGCCAACGGACGACGACGTCCCGGCCCCCGAGCCGCAGGAGATCTCCGCGGCGGCCCTGGCGAGCCTGCCGGTCATGATCGACAACCCGCTGCCGGTCGTGAACCTCGAGGAGCTCCGCCGGCTGGCCGTGCGGCAGGCGCTCTCGATGACCGACGGCCACAAGGGGCGGGCCGCGCAGTTGCTGGGGGTGCACCTCAACACGATGACGCGGCTGGTCGAGGAAGTGATGCCCGAGGCGAGCCGCCGACGCGTTATACGGCGCCTAGCGCCGAAGTGATCCGGCGACGGGCCGCTACCGCGGCCGATCGCACTCCGCGAGGTGTCTGCGGAGAATCGCCTGCACCTCGATGATCGCCAGGGCATGATGGTGCACCCGCGTGTGCTTGGCGGGCACGCAGACCTCGCTGATCACGCCCGGAGTGCGGGCACTCTCCACCGCGACCACGCCATCGTCGCGGCCGCCGGTCAGCGAGGCATGACCGTCGCCGATGATCGAGTGGGTCGCCACCCAGCAGGCCGGCCTGAGCCGGTCGAGCGCCTGCAGCGTCGTGGAGCTCGGCCGCAACAACTCGACGGTGGTCGGCACGCGGTCGGCGTATTCGGGCCCTAGCACGCCGGGATTGAGCGCGACCGCCTGCTCGCGGATGGCCGAGATCTCCGCCGGCTCACGGACGGCCAACGAGGCCAGACGGCCGATGCCCATCGAGGCGACGATCGAGCCGCGGTGGGGCGTGGCGATGTAGATCACCCGCGTCACGAAGGGCAGCGGGCGAAAGAACGCCAGCCGCTGGACGATGGCCCGGGCCGGCAGCGAGAGCCGCATCGATTCGAAGGGCACGGTCGCGATCACGTCCCAGATCGCCGTGCCCGAGTCGACCACCATCATCTTGGCGTGCAACCCGCCCATGCTGTGCCCCACGAGCACGAGGTCGCGCAGGGCCGGGTCACGCCCGGCGGGATCGATCGCCGCGACCGCCGCCGTCAGTTCCGCCCGGAGCGTGGCCGAGGCCTGCAGGAAGGATGCGCCGGTGGGATAGTGGAACAGCCAGGGCTCGAAGCGGCGGTGAAACTCGGGCCAGGCCCGCAGTTCGTTGAGCATGTCGAACCAGGTGCCCTCGTCGCTCGCGAGTCCGTGGATGAAGACCACCGGGATCCTGCCGGGCTGGTGCGGCTCGAGAAACTCGAGCCGGGGCCGCGTGGCCCCGTCTCCAAAGGGCTGTAGGAACCCCTGGATACCCGACGGCGGCGTGGCCGAGAGCACGTCGAGGAGCGGAGCGGTCAGATCGGCCGCCAAGTGCGGCGATGCCGAGCCGATCCGCACCGCGGCGATCTCGATCGGATTCGCGAGGTCGAGCACCGCCGCGGCATGATCGCGGGCCGCGGGGCCGGTGAACTTCTGGATCGCATTCTCGGCCCCGGGCACGTCGAACCGGAGCACCGCCGTGGCGGCCAGCGACTGGCGGTCGGGCAGGAAACGCCGCTCCAGCGCGCCGGCCGCGTCACGATCGAGGCGGACCACCACCGGCAGCCCGAATCCATGACGGAGGCACCGCCTCCCCATCCGCTTGTCGTCATGCTGGCCCTGCGGCTCGAGCGAGGCAATAGCCTCCACCGACACCGGCAGCGCGCGGGGGGCGAAGGGTACCTTCACGAGCCGCCCGGGCGGTCCGACCCAGACCCCGCCCTCGGCGATCCGGCCATGGCGACGGGCAGCCTCGAGGAAACCCGCCAGCGCGTCGGCGTAGACCTCACCGGCGGCGGCGAGGATGTCGGCCGACTGCGGGCAGGTCTGCACCGCGTTCCAGGCCTCCTGGCAGGCGACGTAGTAGCCGTCGATCGCGTGCCGGTCCCCGCGACGCAGCATCTCGCACGACGCCGCCAGGTATTCGCCCGCCAGACGCAGCGAGCGTTGGGCCGCCGGCAGCGGCTCTTCCGGAGGCGCAGGGGGCAGGGAGCCTGCGATCACCAGTCGGGCCGCGACACCCGCGATGAGCAGGCAGGCCAACCACGAGAACGAGAGCAGCCGATGCATGTCGCGAACCCACCCGAGACCGGCAGGTGGCCCGCGGTGCGAGGCCCCGTGTGAGATATCGGCACACCGACCGGGCCGCGACGGCATCGTCGGCCACTTCGGCACGATCCACCCGGCTTTCCTAGGATCCACCCGGCTTTCCTAGGATCCACCCTTGGCGGCCCCCGTTCCCCCCGGGCCAAGCACGCGAGCGGCTCAGCCCCTCGGCAGGGCGTGTTCCTCGGCCACCATCTCGAGATCGCTGGCGAGATACTTGACCGTCGCCGAGGGAGCGAGGTTGAAGTACACGCGACCCGACGTCTGCCACCGGCCACCGTCGTAGCAGAACTCCGCCGTCGCCGCCCGCACGCGGCCCACGGTCTCCACCGCGACCTCCTCCATGCCGCCCCCCTCGATGGCCTCGAACGACACCTCGATCGCGACCAGCGCCTTGAGTTGCCCTTTGCGACGGTCGCGGGCGTAGACGACGTCGTCGTCGAAATCCACGTCCAGCCAGCGCAGGCCACGTGGTTTGCCACTGGCCGCGGCCCGCTCGATGAACTTTGCCTCCAGCCGCTCTCGCTGCCGATGAAAGTCTCGCCTGGCCCGGGCCACGATCTCGGCGGCCCGGGCCTGCCGCAGCGGCCGCACCGCGAGAACTACCGCGATCACCGCGATCACCGCGACCGCAGCGACAGAACCGATCAAAAGCCAGTTGCCCATCGTCGGATTCCGGATGCCGGTCGGGCAGATGGCGGCGTTCGCGCCGCCACCCAGGAGTTTACGGCCCCGGCAACGGATGCGGTAGGGTACGGGGAAGAGTCTTGATCCCGACCGCTCATCCACTTGGTTTTTTCCCGCGGAAGCCCCATGCCACCGACGCCCCGCCGCCGACCCGCGATCCCCTTCGGCGCCCACCAGTCGATTGCCGGTGGATTCACTCGTGCCGTCGAGCGGGCCGTCGCGACCGGCTGCGAATGCCTCCAGGTCTTCACCCGCAACATCAATCAGTGGAGGACCTGCCCGATCGATCCCACCGAGGCCACCGCGTTTCGTGAGGCGGTTCGCCTGGCGGGCCTGCGGTTGGTCGTGGCCCACGATTCCTACCTTATCAATCCCGCAGCCGCCGACGCAACCTTGCGGAAGAAGTCGATCGCCGGACTGGTGGAGGAACTCCGCCGCGCGGAGACGCTCGGCATCCCGTGGGTGGTCGCCCATCCCGGTGCCGCCGGCGAGCAGCCCATCGCCCGGGCGATCGCCCGGGCCGCCGCCGGCATCGCCGACGCCTTGGCCAAGACGGCCGGCCTCCGCGCCGGCATCCTCGTGGAGACCACCGCCGGGCAGGGCTCGTGTCTCGGCGCGTCGTTTGAGGAGATCGGCGAGATCCTGCGGATCGTGGGCCGGCGGCCGGGACTCGCGCATCGGGTTGGCGTCTGCCTCGACACCTGTCACGTGTTCGCGGCCGGCTATGCGCTCGCGCCCCGCACCGCCCTCGACGAGACGCTCGCGGCGTTCGACCGCGCCATCGGCCTGGGCCGGCTGAAACTGATCCATGCCAACGACTCCAAGAAGGAGCGGGGCTCCCGCGTCGATCGGCACGAGGCCATCGGTCGCGGCCACATCGGTCGCGCGGCGTTCGGGCTGATCGTCAACCATCCGCGACTGGCGGGCATCCCCTTCGTGCTGGAGACGCCCAAAGAGGGTGCCGATGGCAAGCCCTCGCCCGCCCGAGACCGCGCCAACCTGGCGATCCTCCGTCGGCTGGTCGGCCGGACGTAGCCCGCCCCACACCGCTTATCCAGACTCGGGCGGAATCTCCCGCCCGTGCGGATCGGGGCCGCCCGCCATTTCGGCCTCGATCCGCTGCCGTACGGCGGCGCCCAGATGGTGCTCCACCCATTCGGCCGGCGGGTGCAGGTGATCGAGCGGCAGATCGGCGTGCCTGCCGAGCCACGCCTCCCAGAGGCGGTGGGATCGCACCACGGTCTCGGCCTCGCGTCTCCCGGCGACCGAGAGCCGCACGAGTCCGCCCCGGTCTTCCACCTGCCCCACCAGCCACAGCCACCACACGGCCGCGCGTTCGAGCAGCGACCGCGGCATGGGCCTGGGAACGGCGCGGCCCCCCCCGAGCTCCTCCTGCGCCCGCCAGATTTGGGCCAGCCAGTCCTCGCGGGCGACCCTCCAGGCCAGATTGATGCCGGCGGCGGCGCGCGGCAGGACGCCGTCCACCGGCGCCACCAGCGCGGCGAGCCCGTACATGCCGCCGAGCACCACGGCGATCATGCCAGCGGCGTTCGTGTTGCACGCCCAGGCGGCCAGCCAGCCAAGGCAGGCGGCAACGACGGCCAGGGCGATCGCGACCGCCACGACCCGGTGCATACGATGCACGAGCAACTCGGCTGCGGCTGCCGGCACGACGAGCATCGACACCACCAGCACGGCCCCCACCGCCTCGAACCCGCCCACGGTCGCCACGGCGGTGGCTGTCAGGAGCAAGGCCGTGACGGCCGCCACCGGCACGCCGACCACGCATGCCGCCGGCGTGTCGAAGGCGGTGAAGACCTGCCACCGCCAGGTCGCTCCGATGGCGACCGCCACGAGCGCCAGCATGGCCACCGCCGAAACCGTAGCCCGCGGCATCATCAGTCGGCCGATCGACATTAGATCGAAGGCTACCAACTCGAGTGATCCAAACAGCACGCACTCGGGATCCAGATCGACCCGGGCCGCCGCGAGCGTCACGATCACCACCCCCGCCGCGAACATGGTCGTGAACACGACGCCCGCACCGGCATCCTCCGCCAGACCAGCGGCCGTCCGCAGCAGTCGGGTCGACCAGGCGGTCAGCAGGGCCGCGGCCACCGCACCGCCGATCACCAGCGGACCACCGAGTTGCCCGCCGGCCAGCGCGCCGATCGCGATGCCCGGCAGCACGGCATGGGCGATGGCATCGCCGAGCAGACTCATCCGCCGCACCACGAGGAACGATCCCACCAGCGCGCAGGCGGCAGAAAAGGCCGCGGCCGTCGCCATCGACCAGGCATGAAAGGCCAGGTGGCCCGCATCGGGTAGCATCCAACCAGCCGCCTCGTTCATGGCCGTCGAGACTCCGGCACCGTGATCGACGGACCAGCGGCGAGGCCCCACGGCTCATGGAGGCCGCGTTCCAACGCCAGGCCTTCCTCGGTCAGACGGCCGGCGGCCCAGCGGCGTACCAACTCCCGCTCCCGCCAGCGGCGGGCGACGAGGCCACGCCCTGGCGCACCGAGGATCGAGACCAGACAGATCAGAGCGGCTGACAGCACCACCGCCGGTCCGGTGGGCAGCCCGGGCCACGCGATGCTCGCCAGCACGCCCAGCACGGCTGACGCGAGCCCCACGAGCCCCGCCAGCACCAGCAGTGGCCCGACCCGCTCAGTCCACTGCCGGGCCGCCACGGGCGGGATCACCAACAGCGCCGACACGAGCACCCCGCCGGCCGTCGGCAGCCCGACGACCACCATCAGCACCACCAGCGCCGTGACCGCATTGTCGATCAAGCCCACGGGCCAGCCTCCTGCCGCCGCGAAGGCGGCGTCGAAGGCGACGGCCACGGTCTCCTTGAGCGTCGCCGCCACGACCAGCACCGTCGCAAGCGCGACCGCGGCCAGCAGGGTGGCATCGCGGGCCGTGACCGCCGCGGCGTGGCCGAGGAGCAACTGCTCGATCGTGCCGCTGCCCGGCAGGCCACGGGCCATCATCCAAGTCACGACCGACACCCCCGCCCCGAACGACACCCCGATCAGGATTGCCGTGGCGGCATCGTCTCTCGTGCGGGTGCATCGGCGGATCAGTGCCAGGAGGCAGAGGGCCGCGAAGCTGGAGGCAGCCGCGCCGGTCAGTAGGGTCGGCAGGTCGCGACGTCCCGTCAGGAGCACGATCGCCGCGGCACCGACGAGCGTGGCGTGCGCCGCCGCGTCGCCCAGCAGCGGCCGCTTGCGGAGCAGTGCCAGTGTGCCCACGACGCCCCCCGCGCAGCCCACCGTGGCGACGGCCACGAGCACGACGAGCGTGTTGTAGGCGAGGCCCGTCGCGGGAAACGCAACGGCCAGGCACGGCACGCCGGCGAATGACGCGGTCATGCCGTTCGGCCCCGCTCGGCGACGGCCCGTCCCAGCTCGTCGAGCAGTTCCACGCGGCCGGCGTAGGCCCGCCGCAGGTGCTCGGGCGTGAGCACCTCCTGCGTCGGCCCGGCGGCCACCAGCCGCATGTCGAGCAGTGCGACTCGGTCGAACCAGGCCACCGCCATCCGCAGGTCGTGGTGCACGACGATCACCAGACGGCCAGCGTCTCGGAGAGCCGCCAGCACGCCGAAGATTCGCTCCTGCGACCGCGCGTCCACGCCCGCCAGGGGCTCGTCGAAGAGATAGACGTCGGCCTGCTGGGCCAGCGCGCGTGCCAGGAAGACCCGCTGCTGCTGCCCCCCAGAGAGGCGGCCGATCTGCCGCGTGGCGACATCGGCCAACCCGACGCGGTCGAGGCACTCCAGGGCCAGTGCGCGTTCCCGGCGGCCGGGCCGGGCCAGCCAGCCGAGCCGGCCGTAGGTGCCCATCAGCACCACGTCCATAACGTTGACCGGAAAATCCCAGTCGACCGTCTCCCGCTGCGGCACGTACCCGACGCGGCCCCGCACCCGTGACAGGCTCGTGCCAAAAAACCGCACGTAGCCCCCGACGACCGGCACGAGCCCGAGCGCCGCCTTCAGCAGCGTGCTCTTGCCGGCACCGTTGGGACCGATCACGCCGAACAGACAGGCCTGCTCGATGGCGAGATCGACGTTCCAGAGCACCGGACGGCCCCCGTAGGCGACGGTCACGTCGTGAAACTCGACGATCGGCGGGCTCGGCTGGGGCATCATGGCCCGATTCCCATGGCGTCCGAGGGCGGGGCCGCATCCGCCACGGGTTCCCGCAGCGCCGCGACGATCAAGGCCGTGTTGGCCTGCAAGGCTGCGGCGAGCGTCTCGGCACCGCTGCCGGCCGCGCCCAGCGAATCGGCATACAGTCTCCCCCCGAACCGGACGCGTCGACCGCGGGCGGCCGCCCCCTCCACCAGCGCGACGACGTCGCGGTCGGTCACGCTGGTCTCCGCGAACACCGCCGGGATGCGCCGGCTCACGATCAACTCCACCAGCCGGTTGATGTCACCGAGGCCCGCCTCGGCAGACGTGTTGGTGCCCTGCACGCCGACCACCTCGATCCCGTAGGCGCGGCCGAAATACCGGAAGGCGTCGTGCGACGTGACGAGCACACGCCGGTCGCGCGGGATCGAGGCGATGGCCCCGCGAATCGAGTGGTCGAGCGACAGCAGGCGGGCCGCACAGGCGTCGGCCCTGGCCCGATAGTGCTCGGCACTTACCGGATCGACGCTGGCCAAGGCGTCGGCCACGAGGCGAGGCGTCTCGCTCCACAAGGCCGCATCGAACCAGACATGAGGATCGGGAATTCCGGGGGCGGCCTCGAGCAGCCGATCCCTCGGCAGCCCGTCGGCCACGTGCACGACGGGCACCCGCTCGCCGAGTCGCTCGAGCAGCGTCGCGAGCCGCCCCTCCAACCGGAGTCCCGAGGCCACCACCAGCCGCGCTGCGAGCAGCCGACCGGCATCCCGTGGAGTGGCACGGTAAACATGCGGGTCGACCCCCGGTGGCATCAGGCATTCGACCGCGACGCGGTCGCCTGCCACGCAGCGGACCAGGTCGGCGACGACCGTGGTGGTGGCGATGACCGGCACCGGCGGGCCCGCCGGGCCGCCGCCGGCCCCCGTCCGCCCGTAGGCCAGGCCGACGCCGAGCATGAAAACGGCCACCTGTCGGCGGGGAAAACACGGTTTTAGAGACTCGAAAACCATTTTTTTGGCTGCTCAAAAACGTAAGGATACCCCAGCCGTCGCAGCCGGCACAATCCAACCCATGGACCAGCTTGTTGACCGATTCACAGCGCATTCTTAACGTCATCAGAGCGTCGGAAGGGTCTTGGTGATCCCGTGGGTGATGGAGGTGTCCCATAAGTTTGACCTACTTCAAGCGGTTTCGCATGGAGGCGGACCTGGCCCTGCCGCGGCCCACGCACGAGCTACCCCCCGGCTATCGATTCGTCGCCTGGAACGAGGCGGTCATCGACGTCCACGCGCGAACCAAGTTCCGCTGCTTTCGGGACGAGCTCGATGCCATCGTCTTTCCGTGCCTCGGCAGCCTCGACGGATGCCGCCGGTTGATGAAGGAGATCCGGGGTAAGTCGGGATTTCTGGCGGCGGCCACCTGGCTGATCGCCCGCGGCACGAGTCCGGAGTCGCTGCAATGGTGCGGGACCGTGCAAGGGGTCGCGGAGCGGAACGGGATCGGCATGATCCAGAACGTCGGGATCGTGCCCGGGCACCGCGGTCTCGGCCTGGGCCGCTGCCTCGTGGAGCGGGCGCTGGGCGGCTTCCGGCTGCACGGCCTGGGTCGGGCTGGCCTGGAGGTGACGGTCGACAACGGCTGCGCCATGCGACTCTACCAGCGGCTGGGTTTCAAGCGGACGCAGACCGTGTACAAAGCGGTGGATTCCGCCGTGGCTGAGCCATCGCTCGAGATCGCCGGGGCGCTGCCCTAGGCGGCCGCGGCCGGTCACGGCCGCGGCATCGAGAGGGGTCCACCACGGTGAAGCAGATCCTGCATACCGCGACGCTTGCCAACGGCATCACCGTGCTCGGCGAGCAGATGCCCGGCGTGGAGTCCGTGGCGGTGGCGTTCCACACGCCGGCCGGAGCCCTCCACGACCCGCCGGGCCGCTGCGGGCTGGCGACGTTGGCCGGCGAGCTGTGCCTCCGCGGCGCTGGCGAGCGGACCAGCCGTCAGGTGGTCGAAACGCTCGAGGATGCCGGCGTCAGCTGGAGCCATGCGGTCTCGACGACCCACACGAGTTTCTCCGGCGCCATGGTGGCGCGGCAACTGCCGGCGGTGTTGCCGGTGTTCGCCGACATCGTGCGTCGCCCCCGGCTTCCGGCCGAGGAGTTCGAGGCGGCCCGACACATGGTCCTCCAGAATCTGGCGGCGGTCGAGGACGATCCCGCCCACCGCACGCTCGCCGCCTTGCGTCGCATGCATGCGCCGGCCCCCTGGGGTATGCCCGTGGAGGGCGTCGCCTCCGACCTCGAGGCGGCCACGCTCGGCGACTTGCGGACGCTGGTCGAGCAGCGAATGGTGCCGGCGGGCACGATCGTGGCGATCGCCGGCCGCATCGACTGGGACGACCTCTTGGTTCGCCTCACCGCCCTGCTCGGCGACTGGCAGGGGGGGCCCTCGGCGGCCGTCCTCATCGGACCGCGTGGTCCGTTCGTCGGCCACGTTCCCCACGATTCTCAGCAGACGCACGTAGCGCTCGCCTGGTCGGTGCCTCCATATCGGGCGGACGACTCGGCCGTCGCCTCGACCGCGCTTTCGATCCTGGGGGGCGGAATGAGTTCCCGGCTCTTCGCCGAGGTCCGCGAGCGGCGCGGCCTCTGCTACGGCGTCTCGGCCGGATACCAGACCCAGCGCGACTTCGCCGCCGCGGTCT
>VGYP01000089.1 GCA_016872955.1 Planctomycetota bacterium | reverse complement strand
CGACCACGGCGCTGACGCCCATGGCCTCCAGGTTGCGGGCCGTGTCGATGAACGACTCGCCCTTGGAGAGGCTGCTGCCCGACGCCGAGAAATCGACAACGTCTGCGCCGAGCCGGCGGGCGGCCAGTGAGAAACTCGTGCGGGTGCGGGTCGAGTTCTCGAAGAACAGGTTAACGATCGTGGTGCCCGAGAGGACCGCCAGTTTCCGCCGGCAGCCCTCCGTCGCCTCCTTGAAGAGCGTCGCCGTGTCGAGCAGCAGGCGGACTTCGGCGGACGTCAGTCGCTCGAGATCGAGCAAATGCCGGTGCGACCAGAGCGCGGGCACCACATCCTGGGCGAACTGCGTCGGGGGCATCGGTCGGCCGGGGGGATGACGAAGGTGAAGCGGGGGGATTCTAGCAACCGTCCCGCCGAATCTCCCGTTTTTGTACCGGCGGGTTGGTCTTGTCGGCCGTGGGCCGCCGCCCATACTCTCCCGCCGTTCGCCGCCGCCGGCCCCCTGGCCGGCAGCGGCGGCTTCAGGTGTCGTGCATGTTTCAGACCAACCTTATCTGCCCAGGCCTGCTGGCCGTGGTGCTCCTGCTCGCCGGCTGCTCGTCCGTGCTGACGACCGCCTCGCTGCGGGACCTGATGCGGGGAGGCGACGAGCATGCCTCCGAGGCGGGCCGCATCGCCTCCGATGCCCGGGAGGAAGACCCCGCCGACAGCCCGAGCGAGGCGAACGACGACGCATCCGGCGGGGCGGCGGCCGATGTCCATCGCCGGCAGGCGGCCGTCGGGGAAGCCACCAGGCGGCTTGCCAAGCTCGGCCACCTCGACGCCGCCGCGCAGGCCACGCTCGCCGAGACCCTCGATCGCACGGAGCAGGAGGATTGGCCCGCCGTGATCGAGGCATTTGCCGAGACGCTGGCGGCGGCCGCGCCCCCGGCGATCGCGGTGCCGGAACCAACGCCAGAGGCCGAAGCGGGTGCCCCCGTCTCACCCGCCCCGGTCGACACCCACGTGACAGCCAAGGCAGAGCTCGACGCCGAGCCCGCGCCCGCGACGGCTGACTTGCGACCGGCCGTCCCTGCCCCGGTCGTCGACACGGCAACGCCTCCCCTGATACCGTCGCCGCTCGCCGGGGAGCCGTCCGTGCCGGTCCGCTCGTCAACGACCGCCGACGACGATGCGTCCGCCGCCAACACGCTGACGGTGCAGAACGCCTGCTTCGCCGCGCGGGTGCAGGCCTGGGGAGTCGTCGACCGCTTTCCAGTCGACCGCTTCAGGCCCGGCCAGGAGCTGATCGTCTACTTCGAACTCGAGGGGCTCTCGGCCGGCACATCGCCTGCCGGCCACACGACCTGCATCGACACGACCCTGCAGCTGGTCGCGGCGGACGGTCGACGGCTCCATGACTGGAGCTTCGAGCCGATCGCCGAGACCTGCCGGTCGAGGCGGCACGATTACTTCGCGCGGTACGTGATCCGGCTACCGGACCAGCTGCCGGCGGGTGCGTGCCGGATCGACGTGCAGGTGACCGACACCATCGGCAGCCTCGTGGCCGAAGCCTCGCTGCCGCTGGAGATCCAGCCGACGTCGGCCGACCGCTGACGACCGCCACCCGGTCATCCGCGGTGATCGGGCCATCGATGCCCCGACGCTCCCGTGGTCGGGTACTCTGCGGCGCACCCGGGGAGGCCGCAGACGCTTGCCGATCCTGCAGGCGGAGCTCCTGGAAAAGACGTTTGCGGCCGGGACATGGCTCGCCGGCACCAGAGCGTGGCCGGACCGGCATCGGGGACCGGACAGCCCGTCCGGTCCGCCCGCGTTACCAGCCGAGGGCGACCCCGTCGAGCCGGTGATCGACCCCGTCTCAAGACAGGGCCCCACACCCTCCTCGCCCCGTCGGATCCTCACGATCTGCGCGGCACCCTTGAAGGCGGACGGGGCGCCGATCTGGTGGCCCGCTCGACCGGTTCCCGACCGATCCGTTCCGAAAAGGCCGCGTCGAGTTGCACCTTGTCGGAGGTCATCACCACGCGGAACCGCCGCGTCGACGGCCCGCTGCGGGTTCATGCCGAGGTCGAGCACGTTGACGAGCGTCTGCACCTGGCCCTGCGGATGGTTGTTGAGTCCGATGCAGGCCAGCAGGAACTCCGGCTCGTCGCCCCGCAGCACCGTCCCGGGCAGGATCGTGTGCCGCGGCCGCCTGCATCGCCGGCGTCGGCGACGAATCGTTCGGCTCGGCATGACGACCTCCTCGAGAAGTCGCAGGGCCGGGTCGACGGGGGCAGCTACGGCAAGGAGGCCACCGTCGGGGGGCTGCCGATCTCCAAGGGGCTCGCGGGCGTGTCGATGCGGCTCGAAGCGGGGGTGATGCAGGAACACCACTGGCACGTCACGGCGGCCGAGTGGGCTGACGCGATGAGCGAGCGGACGCGTGCGGATGACGGTGGTCGATCCCCATGATCGTTCCGCGACCGACGACTTCGGGCCCGGCGACATCTGGTACTTCCCCCACGGCCACGGCCACCTGCTGCAGTGCGTCGGCACCGAGCCCTGCCACTTCATCCTCGTGTTCGATAACGGCTCCTTCTCGGAGTTCGGCACGTTCAGCGTCTCCGACTGAATCGGGCACGTGCCGGCGTCTCTGCTCGCCAAGAACTCTGGCGTGCCGGCTGGGACGTTCCGCGACTTTCCCACACGGGAGGTCTACTTCGCCTGCGGGCCGGTGCCGCCCGAGCCGGCCGCCCGGCCCCGCTCGCGCGCAGGCACGCACTGAAGTCGCAGACCCCGCTCCAGAGCGTCAGCGCTGGGAAGGCCAAGATCCTGATCGTGTTCAACGCGGGCACCTACCAGACCGTCGACCTGTCGCAGTGGCTGGCTGGGCAGCCGGTCGACGTGCTGGCCGTGAACTTCGTCCGGCCGTCACGACCTCTCGGCCTTCACGCCCCGTCAACCGCCACGCAGACGCGGTGGCCGCCGGCGTGCTTGGCCCGGTACATCGCCTCGTCCGCGGCATCGAGCAGGGGGCCCGCGCCGGTCGCGTGCCGCGGATACTCCGCGATTCCGATCGACACGGTGACGGCCGGCAGCAGGTGGCCGGCCCGGCGTGGTCCGCCCGCAGCGAACGCGTCGCGCAGCGGCCCCACGATCGTGACCGCCTCGGCCGCCTTCGCCGCCGGCAGCAGGATCACGAACTCGTCCCCGCCGTACCGGCAGGGCACGTCACCGTCCCGCAGGAAGCCCTGCACGAGCAGTCCGAGATGCTGCAGCACGAGGTCGCCGGCGGGGTGACCGTGTCGCGCGTTGTAGTCGCGGAAGCGGTCGATGTCGAGCATCGCCACCGTCAGCGGCCGGCCAATCCGGGCGGCATGGCCGAGCTGCCGCGCCAGCGCCTCCTCCATGAATCGTCGGTTGTAGAGATTCGTGAGCGGGTCGCGGATCACGAGGCCGAGGAGACGCTGTCGCTCGCGGATGCCCGCCAGGGCGGGTTCGATCGTCGCGACCGTCGCCCGGTCGAGCGCGGGCGTGCCCGCCCGGCCCTCGGCGCGCGCCGCGGCGGCAAGGCCTTCGGCCTGCTCAAGCGACTCGCACTCCTGCAGCCGCCGCGCTAACCGCCAGAGCCCGACGAGTTCGGCGGTCGTGAGCAGATCGCTGCCGTCGTCGTCCGCCCGATCGTCGCGGTGGCTGGAAGAAGTGGACATGCGACCGGGGGTGGGCAAGGGCGACGGCGGGGTGACGACGCGACGGGCAGCCGCGACTCGATGGTCATGTTCGCTCGCGGTCGCCCCGGCCACAACGGGCCTGTCGGCGGCCGGCACGCCGCGGCCCGGCTATCATCCTTCGGAGGTCGCGGCAGGATGTCATCCGGCCGGCCCCGTCCGGCGATTCGTGCATGCCCAACGGCGACTCCGGCATCCTCCTGCTCGTGCCCACCGATCTGGAGCGACGTGCGCTCGCCCCGCGGCTCGGTGACCGCATGCCCATCGAACTCTGCGGCTTCGGCCCGGTCGCCGCGGCCGCACGCACGGCCGGTTTGTTGGCCGCCCGGCGGCCAGCCCGGGTGCTCTTGATCGGGATCGCCGGCAGGCTCGACGACCGGCTGGCGATCGGCGCGGCCTGCCGCTTCGCCGCGGTCGCCTGCTTCGGGATCGGGGCGGGCACGGGAGTGGCCTTCCAGCCCGCGGCCACGCTCGGCTGGCCTCAGTGGCCGGGGGGCGAGGGGGGCCCCGCCGGGGCGATTGGCGACGTGATCGGTCTGGCCCACGCCGACACCGACGCCGTGCCGGCGACCGGCCTGCTGCTCACCGCCTGCGCCGCCTCGGCCGGCACTGCGGATGTCGACCTGCGCCGCCGCCTCGTGCCCGACGCGATGGCCGAGGACATGGAGGGCTTCGGCGTGGCGACCGCCTGCCGACTGGCGGGCGTGCCCCTCGACATCGTCCGTGGCATCTCCAACACGGCCGGTGACCGCGACCACGCGGGGTGGCGGATCGACGACGCCCTCGCGGCGGCGGCCGGTGTCGCCCGCCGCGTCCTGGAGACGCCGCGGTGAGTCGCTCGATCCGCCTGGGCATCTCCACCTGCCCCAACGACACCTTCGCCTTTCACGGCCTGCTGACCCGCGGGGTCGACTGGCGGGGCCTCGACTTCCACGTGGAACTGCTCGACATCGAGACGCTCAACGAGCGGATGCTGCGGGGCGACTTCGACGTCTGCAAGGTGAGCTTCGCGGCGGCCCTGGCCATGACCCGCGACGTGGTGGTCCTGCCGAGCGGCTCGGCCCTCGGTTTCGGCGTGGGGCCGCTGCTGCTCGCCGCGGACGCGGGCACGCGGCCCGCCGCCGCCGACCAGCTCACGCTCTGCCCGGGACGGCACACCACCGCCGCGCTGCTGTTCGAGCTGTTCCATCCGGCCACGACCCGGGTGGAGCAGGTGGTGTTCTCCGAGGTCATGCCGCGGCTCGAGGCGGGCACCGCCGACTTCGGCGTCTGCATCCACGAGGGCCGCTTCACCTGGCAGGACCGCGGCCTACACCTCGTCGAGGATCTCGGCGGCCGCTGGGAAGCCGAGACGGCCGCCCCCCTGCCGCTCGGCGGCATCGTGGCCTCCCGCCGGCTCGGCGCCGACGTGCTGGCCGCGGTGCAGGGCGTGATCCACGACTCGCTGGCGGCCGGGCTGGCCTCCCGGGACGCGGCCCTTCCGACCATGCGCCGTCACGCGCGGGAGTCCGATGATCGGGTGCTGATGCAGCATGTCGATCTCTACGTCAACGACTGGACGCTCGACCTCGGCGTCGCCGGCCGCCGGGCCCTGGGCGAGTTCTCCGCCCGCGCGGCGGCCACCGGCCAGGGGGCGACCGGCGGCCTCGAGGTGTTCACCCGCTGACCGCTCAGCCCACGTCGAGCCAGCGGGGCAGCGGGGCGTCGGCGGGGAGGCGGAGAATCCCGCGCAGCGTCGCGAGGTCGGCCTCGTCGAGCGGCACGAACACCACCGGGTCCTGCACCATCTCCGGATCGACAAGCCTGTAGCCCGTGACCCCGCCGTCCTCGACGATCGGGGCCCGTCCGTAGCCGTACATCATGTTGTCGACCTTGCCGAAGAAGTCGCCGAGCGTGACGGCCTCCGGCAGCGGCCGGCGGATGAAACAGAGTTCGATCACGTCCCGCCAGAAGTGCGGCACGAACTTCTCCCCCACGTCGGCGTGGCCGACGCAGGCCCGGTTGGTGCCGGCGATGCATACCGGCAACGAGGCGAGCGGACGGCCACGGCGGGCCGCCTCGCGGGTGAGTTCCTCCAGCAGGTTGATGTGAAAGTCGGCACTGAAGCAGTCATCGCAGATGACGACCAGCGTCGAGAGATCGACCGCCGTGGGGGCGGCCGCCCCCCCCTGCCCCACCGCCCCGTCGAGCAGGGCCCGGGCCAGCCGCTCGAAACGGATGTGGTAACTCTGGATCTCCGTCGGCAGGCCGTGGCCGAGCACGATGACGCTCGTCGGCTTGCCCGCCCCGACGGCGGACGTGACCGCCGCCAGAAACTCACCGGCGACTCCGTCGAGCGTCTGATCCGGCGCCTCCTTCTTGTGGACGGTCGCATCGCAGCCGTAGGCGACGGCGATCGCAGTGATCTCCCGCGCACCCAGCCCCTGGGCCGGGTCCAGCAGGCCGATGACCGTCCGTCCGGCGGCCAGCACGGGCGTGGCCGCCGCGGCCGCCCGTTTGGCGTCGATGAACCTGGCCAGCGACACGAGTGCCGCCACACGGTCATGCTCCCCCATGCCGCCCAGTGCCTTGGCATGCTGCGTGGCGAGGTGGTGCACGGCCGGCGCGATCTGCCGCCAGTGCCTGTCGGGGCCGCCCAACTCGCCAGCGACCTGTCGGCCGACGCCGGAATCAAAGTCGGCAAACGAGGCGGGAATGGCCGTGGCCGGCGGCTCGTCGACCACCTCCGGTGCCGCCCGACAGGGTGAGCCGGCGGCGATGCCCAGCCAGCATGCCATCGCCACGCGGCACGTCACCGAAGCCACGGACCGCAACGTTGACGCCGGAGCCGAGCCGGCTCCAGGGAGGATCGGGCTGTTTCCGAAACTGCCTGCAGAGCCTTCCACATCAATCCTCCCTCGCGGTGCGGTAGTCTTTCCCCGGGCCGTGGCAGGTCGTCCTGCGGCATGCCACCTCCGAAGCCGATGCTTGCCGCGCCGCCGGGTCCGATCACAGGAACCTTTCATGTCACGCCGTTGACCGTCCGGTTTCACGATGATCGAGATGCTCATCGTCATCGCCATCGTGGCCATCCTGGTCAGCCTGCTGCTCGGCGCGGTGGTGCACCTGCGTCGCAACGCCAGGACGACCTTCTGCGCCAACAATCTCTACCAGATCGGCCGGGCCATCGGGCAATACCAGGCCAACCGGCGGGCGACCCCCGATCTCGGCACGGTGCTCGCGGGCCTGGGGGAATACATGGAGAACGAACGGGCGACCTGGATCTGCCCGGAGGTCGGGCCCACCACGCCCGATCAGGTCTCCTACGGCGTCAACATGTGCGTGCAGCGGATGCTCACCAGCGACGCGGGCAAGATCATCCTGATGGACGCCACCTGTGAGAGCCTCGAGTTCGAAGGGATCGACGCGGAGACCTGGGAACAGGACATGGCCCCGCGGCATGCCGGCGGGATCGCGGTGCTGTTCTTCGACGGACACGTGGAGATGGGCGTCTCGCCGGAGACCTTCAATCCCTACGATCCTGCCCGAGGCGAGGAGCATCGGCGGCAGTTGTGGCGACCGAGCGCCGGCGGCTGCGGCGAAGGTGGGGGCGTCGGCTGCAACGGCACGGCCGGCGGCCTGTTCGCCGAATATCGGCCCGGACGCGAGATGTTCTCGGGGCCGGCGGTGACGCGGGTCGACAAGAGCCTCTCCTTCCCCTTCGGTGGTCAGTACTCCAACATTCAACTTCCCACGTTCAGCGGCGCGAACCAGTTTTCCGGACGCTGGACGGGCAAGATCCGTCCCGAGGAGACAGGGTCGTACACCTTCCACATTTCGCACGACGACGCGTGCAGCGTCCGCATCGACGGGCAGCTGATCTACGAGGTGACGGGCCATCGCTGGGTGAACTGGCCCACCTACCGCCCCTGCACCCCGGTCAACCTGACCAAGGGCAAGTGCGTTAGCATCGAGGTCACCCTCGTCAACTACGATGGGCCCACCCACATCGACCTGCAGTGGCAGCCGCCGGGCAAGGAGCGTCAGGCCATTCCCTCGCCAAACCTCATCTCCCCGCTGCGCTGAGTCCGCCTCCGATGCCGAACCGTCTTCCACCGCTGGACCAGCGGCCCTCGAGCACCGCTCGTGGCGTCGCCCTGATCGACTGCCTGCTGATGACCGGCTGCTCCTCCGAGCGGTCGCTTTCGGACATCGAACGGGAGAGTCGTTCGCTGGACGTGCTCTACCTGACCGCCGACACCGGCAAGCAGGTCAGGGCCCCGGCCTCCGCCGGCGTGTTCGTCGACCGGGGCACCGGAGAGCTCTGCTTTCCCGCCTACGAGTGCCGTAATCCGGCCTGCCCTGGCCGTCAGGGAGGCGATCGGCCGTTTCTGTTCATGCACCGGGACGTGATGCTGAAGGCCGGACCGGATGGCGAGGTCGTCCGCGACGACATGCCGGCCGGCCGTGATCCGGCCGAGGTGATCCGATCGCGAGGTGGATTTCCCGACCCCACCTGCCCGGCCTGCTGGGCCGCCCGCCGCGGAGGGGGCGAGGCGACCGCGGAGGCCAAGCAGTTCCTGGAGTGCTCACAGCCCCACGTCCTCCCCGAGTCGGCGCGGCGACGCACGCAGCTCGAGGAGGAGTATCGGCAGAAGGCAGGCACGTCGGCCGCCCGCCGCCGGTCGCGTCTTGCCCAGGAAGACGAGACGCCGCGACCGTCGCACGGCACGACGCTGCCGAGCCCGCCGGTGGCTTCCCGGTGCCTTGTGTGTCGCCCCGGTCAGAGGGCGAGCCCCAGATAGGCAGCGACGGCCGCCGCCACTGAGACGGCCGCCGCCACCCAGGGTCTCCTGGCCGCCACCGGCCGGACCGCGACGACCGCCGCCAGGATCGCCGCCGCCACCGCTGCCTCGACCGCCAGCACCCGCGGCGTGGCTCGTTGCATCGCCCGGATCGCCAGGAAGCCCGCCACGATCGCGCCACCGGCCGCTGCCCCGAGCAGCCGGCCGCGCGCCTGGAACTGTCCGGCCACGTGGGCGGCGAGGTGCATGGCGAAGGGAAAGAAGAGTTTGCGATCGCTACTGACGTGGTGGGCCACCGCCCACCCCAATGCCGGCACGATGCCCACGAGCGATCGGACCCGAAAGTCGGCGGCGATCTGTGCCACGCAGGCGAGCACGCCAAGGGCCACCCAGGGCGGGCCGCCGAGGGCGTGGGCCGCCGCCAGGAAGGCGACTTCGCAGGCCATGAACGCCGCCGCCCTGGGCCGGGCATCACTGGTCGGCTCGAACTGCATCTTCACGTGTGGCCCTGCCGTCGGGATGTCGAACGGCTCCGAAACGACCCGCCAGCCGAGCTTTTCGTAAAACCCGACCGCCGAGGTGCGGGCGTTGCACCAGAAGACACAGTCGGGTTCGTCACGGCGAGCCTCGGCCACGGCCCGTCGCAACAGCATGCGACCCAGGCCCCGCCCCTGCTCGCCCGTGTCGGTGGCCATGCCGCGGAGTTGCCAGGCCGGCCGCCCTTCCCACCGCGAGTGGACGAGGCTCAGGCAGCTGAGGGGCACGCCGCCGCGGCAGGCCGCGTAGTGTCGTGTGGCCGCGTCGTCATCGCCCTCGAAGCGGGCGGCATCCAACGGCAGCTCGGCCCGCAGGATGCGGTGCCGCAGCGGCACGATCACCTCGACGGCGACACGCTGGCATGCGATCTCGGAGGTCATCGGCGTATCCTGAAACGGGCTCCCGGTCGTGGTGCGGCAGCGCAGCAGCGCGGGTCCGCGAACGCGGTCCGCTTACGTAGCCGATGCGACCAGGCATAGTCTTTCACCCCGGGTCGGGTCTGACCACTGGCCGGCGGTCTTGCAACGGCGGCGACGCTCATGAGGAATGACATCGTTCGCCTGGGGACGCTGGCTCTCGCGACGAATGCCTGCCTCGCGACATGCGCTTCTGCCGGATACGTCCACGTCCGGCCACAGGATCTTCCGCTATGACACCAGTTCGCTCAACGGCACCCTCATGCAGCAATCGGAGCGGTCTTCGTGACCACGTGGCTCAGCTCGCCCTACGGCCTGGCGATTGACTCCGACGGCAATGTCTACGCGGCCAATCTAGGAACCGACTAGGTGAGCCGCTACGACCGGTCGGGCAACCTGACCGCGACGATCGGCGCGGGCCAACTCACCGACCCCATCGGCTTGGACTTCGACTCGGCCGGCACGCTATTTGTCGCCAGCGACGGTACGAGCAGCGAGAAGAAGTTCGACGCCGCCGGGACGTTGACCCGGACGATCGCGACCACGGACCCCCGGGGGCTCGCGATCGACGCCTCCGACAATCCCTACGTGACCAACTATTCCACTAGCATCATCGGAAAGTACGGCTCCGACGGCACGTCGCTCGGGACGTGTACCTCCCGAACCGGGGGGCCGACGGGCGTGGCGATCGACGCGGTCGGCAACATCGACTCGTCGTCGTGGAGTGGTGGCGTCATCAAGAAATACTCCCTTGCCGGTGGGCTGCTCAATGGTACGATCCGGACCGCGATCCTGACGCAACCATATGGCCTGGACATCGATGACACCGGCACCCTGTTCGCGGCCTCGTACGGCACCAGCAGGGTACGGGTCTTCAGCCCGCAGGGCACC
>VGYP01000088.1 GCA_016872955.1 Planctomycetota bacterium | reverse complement strand
GATCCCGAGCCGCAGGTGGATTTCGACCGTCTGGTCGAACTTCGGTGCCGGAAACTTTTTGAGTACCGCCACCGCCTCTGCCAACGGCAGCGGGGGTTCGGCCTGGGGCAGGACGGCCTGGGCCGCCCGCATACGCTTGGTCTTGGCGAGAATCGTCATGGCTGGAACTCGTGGGCCGGGAAGGAAAACGGAATGGAGGAGCGGGTCATCCCTCGACGGTGATGCCCATGCTGCGAGCGGTGCCCTCGACCATACGGCGGGCGTGCGCGGTATCACGGGCGTTGAGGTCGGCGGTCTTGAGCCGCACGATTTCGTCGACCTGCGCCACCGTCACCTTGCCGACCTTGTCCTTGTTCGGAACGCCCGAGCCCTTGGCCAGGCCGGCGGCCTTTTTGAGCAGGGCCGCGGCCGGCGGGCTCTTGGTGTAGAACTCGAACGATCGATCATTGTAGACGGTGACCACCACCGGGATCGGCATCCCGGCGGCCTCGCGGGTCCGCTCGTTGAAGGCCTGCACGAACTGCCCCAGGTTGATGCCGAACCGACCCAGCGACGTGCCGACCGGCGGCGCCGGGGTCGCCTGACCGCCGGGCACCTGGAACTTTGCCTGCCCCACCACCTGCTTTGCCATCGTGATCGTCCTCGCGTCTGTCGGATGCGGTCGTCAGACCGCTTCGATGTGCCAGTATTCGATGTCCACCGGGGTCGATCGGCCGAAGATGCTGAGCATCACCGTGACCCGGCCGTTCGATTCGTCGATCGCGTCTACCTCGCCCTCGAAGTTCTCGAAGGTGCCCTCGTTGATCTTCACGCGGTCCCCCTTCTTGAAGTTGATCTTCAGGCGGGGCGACTCGGCGGTGACCACCTCTTCCTTGTGGAGGAGCTTAGCCACGTCCTGGGGCAGCATGGGGCTGGGGCGACCGGCCGACCCGGTGAAGTCACCGATCCCGCCGGTCTCACGCACCAGATACCATGTCTCGTCGTTGAGGACCATCTGCACAAGGATGTACCCGGGGTAGAGCTTGCGGGACACGACCCGCTTCTTGCCCCCCTTGAAGTCCGTGACCTGTTCCTTCGGAACGATCACTTCGCCGAACAGTCCGCCCATGCCGTGCATCGAGATCCGCCGCAGCAGCGCTTCGCGGACGGAATCCTCGCGGTTGCTCTGCACCTTCAGGATGAACCATTGCATGTCGCCGGCCGGAGCGACGGCGACGTCGTCCACCTCCTCCACCGGCCTGGCGTTCTCATCGCCCTCGAAGGGGTCGGCCAGTTCGACCGGACCGTCGTCCTCCTCGGGCTCGCCGGCGGCGTGCATCGCGGGCGGAACAACGGCGTCGTTCGCGGCATCCGGAACGCCTGCCCCACCGCCGGAGAGGAGGGAATCGTCGTCATCGGGCAAAGAACCGCTCATGATCGACCGCCACCTGTGAACAGGGACCAGATGTTCGCCGGGTGCAGCAGGAAACCCCAGAAGAGGTCGAATGCCGCGAGCAGGAACGCCAACGCGAAGATCAAAAAGATCACCACCGCCGAACTGCGAAACACCTCCGTGGCCGTCGGCCACGAGACCTTCGCCATTTCGGCCTCCACCGCGATCAGAAACTCGGCGAACCGCGGGACGTTCACGATCCGGAAGCAGAGCCACAACCCGACCGAGAGCAGACCGCCAGGCACCAGAAATCGGGCCACGCCGAGGTCGGGTCCGCCCACCTCGCCGGCCGACAGGCCGGTCACCACCTGCGACAGCCGCCAGGCACCCGCACCCAGGATCACGGCCAGCGCGGCGAAGGTCACCTGCCTGGTGACCCGCCCCTGGTTCCACTTGTAGAGCGAGACGCTGAGCATCTCGCCCACCAGCGAACCCGCTCGTGCCTGATTGTTCTGAGTCGCTGCCATCACACAACCACCGCTCCCGGCCACGCCGCTTCCATCTTCGGACGGATCCGAGATGCGTCCGGGCGACGCATCTCGGGCGACCACCAGCAGGGGCGGCGGGGATCGAACTCGCAACCTCTGGTTTTGGAGACCAGCGCTCTGCCAGTTGAGCTACGCCCCTGTGGGCGGCGGCCCGACCTGCGCTGAGCCGCCGCAACCATGTTACTCCACGCCAGAAGCACCTCCGCGGGCCGCTGCCCGATCGATTCCCGAACTCAGTCGAGAATCTTGGTCACGACCCCCGAGCCGACCGTCTTGCCCCCCTCGCGGATGGCAAATCGGACGCCGTCGTCCATGGCGATCGGCACCATTAGCTCGACCTCCATCTTGACGTTGTCGCCCGGCAGCACCATCTCCACGCCGCCGAGCAGCTTCGTCGAGCCTGTCACGTCGGTGGTGCGGAAATAGAACTGCGGCTTGTAGCCCGACACGAACGGCGTGTGGCGGCCCCCCTCCTCCTTGGAGAGGATGTACACCTCACACTCGAACTTCTTGTGGGGCTTGATCGAACCGGGCTTGGCCAGCACCTGGCCCCGCTCGATACCCTCGCGGGACACGCCGCGGAGCAGGCAGCCGACGTTGTCGCCGGCCTGTCCGCTGTCGAGCACTTTCTTGAACATCTCGACGCCGGTGACGGTCGTCTTCTCGGCCTTCTCCTTGAGGCCGATGATCTCGACCTCGTCGCCCACCTTCACCAGGCCCCGCTCGATGCGGCCCGTGGCGACCGTGCCGCGGCCCTCGATCGAGAACACGTCCTCGATGGCCATCAGGAACGGCTTGTCGAGCTCGCGAATGGGCTCCGGGATGTAGCTGTCGACCGCCGCGAGCAGTTCGGCGATGCACTTGTTCTTCTCCGGATTTGACGGGCTGTCGTAGGCGGGCTTGCCGGCACCGCGAATGATCGGCACGTCGTCGCCGGGGAATCCGTACTTCGTCAGCAGCTCGCGAATCTCCATCTCGACCAGGTCGAGCAGCTCGGGATCGTCCACGAGGTCGACCTTGTTAAGAAACACGACCAGGGCGGGCACGCCCACCTGCTTGGCCAGCAGGATGTGCTCGCGCGTCTGGGGCATCGGACCGTCGGCGGCGCTGACCACGAGGATCGCACCGTCCATCTGAGCCGCGCCCGTGATCATGTTCTTGATGAAGTCGGCGTGGCCGGGGCAGTCGATGTGGGCGTAGTGCCGCTTGTCGGTCTCGTACTCCACGTGACTGACGGCGATGGTCACCGTCTTCGTCTCATCGCGGACGGTGCCGCCCTTCGCGATGTCGGCGTAGCTCTTGGCCACGGCCAGGTTCTTGGCAGCCTGGACCGCCACCAGGGCCCCGGTGAGGGTCGTCTTGCCGTGGTCGATGTGCCCGATCGTACCCACGTTGACGTGCGGCTTGGTGCGAGTGAACGTGTCCTTTGCCATGCTCTCTCCTGCTTTTTCCTCGAAAGTGAAAACGAAACCTCGGAATCGATCGAAACGATGCCGGCCTGTCGACCAGCGTGCGGACGGTGGGTGATGGAGCCACGCGGGCGGCGTCTTCGCCCCTGCGCTATGACGGCCCTGGGGAGAGCTGCTGATGGGACTTGAACCCATGACCTCGTCCTTACCAAGGACGCGCTCTACCAACTGAGCTACAGCAGCGGCCGGGACTGTTCCATGCGGTGGTGTTCGGTCGGAAAGGGTCTCTCGAAGCGGGTGAAGGGAATCGAACCCTCGTCTTTAGCTTGGAAGGCTATTGCTCTACCATTGAGCTACACCCGCGGGGTCGTGTGGGCGTCATCCTGCCCCTCGGGGCACGGCGCCAGCAGGGGCCTCCATGCAGCTTCCCAAAACGGATGGGCAGTGGGGAGTGCAGGATTCGAACCTGCGAAGGCAGAAGCCATCAGATTTACAGTCTGACCCCGTTGACCGCTTGGGTAACTCCCCGCGTGGTGTCTGCGGTGTGTCTTGTTCTCCGATGTCTCCGGTCGGTCCGTCCTACTCGCTCAGCCGCCAGAATGCTCCGCGGACCGCAGGCTGGCATCCACGCCGGGCACACCCCGGCTCGGTCGCGCCCTGCCGGCGGGTCCGCCCGGTTCGCACCGCCGCTCGACAGCCCTGCGAGGGTCCGTCAACGCTGAGCTAGCGGCGGGACTTGAACCCGCAACCTGCTGATTACAAATCAGCTGCTCTACCAATTGAGCTACGCTAGCGGCCGGTCGAAACCGCGAATCGAAGAAGTGTACGGATTCGCATGTACCATGCAAGCCGGCCCTCTTTCCTCGCCATTTTACCCGACCGGAACCCCTTGCGACGAGCCTGGATCAGCCGAAAACGAGCTCCATCATCGAGAAATCGTCGTGAAAATCCTCCCGGCCCGACACCTCTCTGATCCGGCCGAGCAGGGCGTCCATCTGCGGCTGGGGCGTGGCCGGCGGCCCAGCCAGCGCGTCGAGAAACTCGCCGAAGGTCCACATCGATCCGTCGGGCCGGCTGATCTCGAAGGCGCCGTCGCTGAACACAAACAGTCGTGAGCCGGCCTCGACGTCCAGTTCGTCGGCCGTGAACTCGAGCCCATCGACCGCCCCGATCAGCGGCCCCTCCGACGGGAGCATCCGTCGGCTCGCCCCAACGCCAGGCAGGAGCACCGCCGGCGGGTGCCCTCCGCCAGCCCAGCGGAGCCTGCGGCTGGGGCGGTGCAACACGCCGTACCAGCCGGTGAAGAACATCTCGCCATGGCGGTCCATCGGAAACGCCCGATTGAGGGCCGCGAGCACCGCGGCCGGATCGCGAAAGTCGGTCTGCGGGAGCGTCTCGCTGCGGATCGCGTTGAGCGCCGAGACCGACAGCAGGGCTGCCCCGACACCGTGGCCGCAGACGTCCAGCAGATAGACGGCGAAATGCTCGGCATCGAGGTCGTGGTAGCCGAAGGCGTCACCGCCGAGCGAAGCCGACGGGACGAACCGCCAGTCAGCACGGATGCCGGCGGCGTCGCGGGGCGGAGGCAGGAGGGAGCGGACGTAACTGGCGGCGGTGGCCAGGTCGTTGGCCAGCACCTGCTGGCTTTTCTGGAGGGCGGTGAAGGCCTCGTTCCGCTCGAGCAACGCCGTGTATCCCCGCGAGTGGTACCGCACGCGAGCCACGAGCTCCAGTCGGTCGGGAAGTTTCACGACGTAGTCGTTGGCTCCCACCGCGAAGGCCTCGGCCTTGACGGCGGGGTCCTCCTTGGTGGAGAGCACGATCACCGGCACGTCTCGGAATCGCTCGTCGTCCCGATAGCGACGGACGAGCTCAAGGCCGTCGATGCCGGGCATGACGAGATCCTGGAGGATCACCGTCGGTGCGACCTCAGCCGCGCGGTCGATCGCCGCCGCCGCATCCTTGCAGTAGGCCAGCGTGATGCCGGCCTCGGCGGAGAGCATCCGGCGGACGGCCTCGCCGATGATCGGCTGGTCGTCGACGAGCAGGACGCTCGCGGCACGGGCGGGGGGAACGGCGGGGATGACCATGGACCTGCCGGAAAAACACGACAACCGAGCCAGGCGGGCGGCCTGACGCCGGACCTGGCCGCAGGCGGCTCGGCGACCGGAAACCCCGCGCTGCGAGCCTACCACAGGCGTTGGGCCGACTGGCCAGGACCGCGGCAGCCCGGGCGGTACAATGTAGGTCTCGCCGACCCCGTTATTCGCCCTCTCGGAGTCCCTCCGATGCCGCGTCGCTCCCTCGCGTCCGTACTGTTCGCCCTGCTGGTCGCCTGCACGGTCGCCGCACCGGCCCTCGCCCCAGCCGCCGACGCCCCCGCTGCCTTCGCGTTCCAGAAGGGGGACGTTGTCGCGGTCTACGGCAACGGCCTGGCCGACCGCATGCAGCATGCCCCCTGGGTCGAGGCCGTGCTCCAGGGCCAGCTGCAGGGGCTCGAGGTCCGGTTCCGCGACATGGGCGTCTCCGGCGACACGGTCGCCCAACGGCCTCGTAGCCAGGGCTTCATGGGCGACCCCTTCTACCTGGCGCTCGTCGATCCCGACGTGATCTTCATGTTCTTCGGCTACAACGAGTCGTACGACGGTCCGGGCGGGGCCGAGGCCTACGAGCGGCAGCTCGTGGAGGCAGTGGAGAAGATGCGGACCGCGCGGGCCGACAAGGGGACCGACTGCCGGTTTGTGCTCTTCAGCCCGATCGCCTTCGAGGACGCGGGCGACCGCAACCTGCCCGACGGTTCCTGGCACAACCCCAACCTCGCGGCCTATGCCGAGGCCACCAGACGGGCCGCCGGCAAGGCGGGAGCGACCTTCGTCGATCTCTACGGGCCGACCTACCAGCTGTTCGCCTCGAGTCCCGTGCGGCTGACGCTCAACGGCTGCCACCTCAACGACGCCGGCTACCGCAAGCTCGCCGACATCGTCTCGCAGGCCCTGCTCGGCAAGTCCGTCGCGGCCGACACCGATCTCGGCCGCCTGTACGCCGCCGTCGCCGACAAGAACTGGTGCTGGCACAACCGCTTCCGGGCCACCGACGGCAACGACATCTGGGGCAACCGCTCGGGCCTCACCTTCGTCAATGGCCAGAGCAACGCCGACGTGCTCAAGCACGAGCTGGTGATGCTCGACGTCATGACTGCCAATCGCGACCCGGCCATCTGGGCGGCCGCGGCCGGCCGGCCCGTCACGGTGGACGACGGCAACGTGCCGGCCCCGGTGTCGGTGATTTCCAATGTCGGCGGCAGGAGCAGCAGTTCGAGCGCCGAGAAGGAGGGCTTCGTCGAATACCTGTCTCCCGAGGACAGCCGGCGGAAGATCAAGGTCCCCGACGGCTTCGAGCTCAACGTGTTCGCCTCCGAGCAGCAGTTTCCCGACCTGGCCAACCCCGTGCAGCTGCAGGTGGACGCCAAGGGACGCCTCTGGGCAGCCTGCTGGAACACCTACCCCAAGTGGGAACCGCTCCAGCCGATGAACGACAGCCTGATGATCCTCGAGGACGCCGATCGTGACGGCCGGGCCGACAAGCGGACCATCTTCGCCAACGTCCACAACCCGCTGGGCTTCGAGTTCTGGGGCAAGGGCGTGATCGTCACCTCCGGCCCCGACCTGCTGTATCTCGAGGACACCGACGGCGACGACAAGGCGGACGTCCGCACCATCCTTCTGCAGGGTCTGGGCACCGAGGACACGCACCACGCGGCCAACAACCTGATCTACGGACCCGACGGCGGCATCTACTGGCAGAGCGGCATCTTCCTCGTCCACAACCACGAGACGCCCTGGGTGAAGAACCTCAACGTGGGAGCCTCGGGCATGTACCGCTTCAATCCGCGGCGCTTCTCGATCACGCCTCACGCCGGCAACTCCCCCAATCCCCACGGCACGAGCTTCGACGAGTGGGGCTACTGCTACGCCAACGACGGCACGGGGGGCAACTCGTTCCAGGTCCGGCCGGAGGGCACGGGCTTCCGGATGCACAAACTCCTGGAGACGGAGTTCCGGCCCGTCGCGGCCGACGAGATCCTCTCCTCGGAGCACTTTCCCGACGACATGCAGCAGGACTTCCTGATCTGCAACACGATCGGCTTCCTGGGCGTGAAGCAGTACGACCTCGACCGCGACGGCGAGGAGGGGCGGCGAAAGCCGGGCGAGGTCTGGGGCACGCCCGTGCGTCCGCTCCTCGAGAGCGAAGACCGCAACTTCCGCCCCACCGACGCGGTCGTCGGTGCCGATGGAGCGCTCTACGTGGCCGACTGGCACAACGTGATCATCGGTCACATGCAGCACAACATCCGCGACCCCAACCGAGACCACGCCCACGGCCGGATCTTCCGGCTCACGGCTACCGGCCGGCCGCTGCAGCCGCCGGTCGCGATTCACGGCCAGCCGATCGCAGCCCTGCTCAAGAACCTCGAGCACCCCGTCAACGGTGTGCGGCACCGCTCGCGGGTCGAGCTCAGCGGCCGCCCCACGGCCGACGTGATTGCCGCCACCAAGGCGTGGATGAAGGACTTCAATCCCGACGACCCGCAGCAGGCCCGCCATCTGCTCGAGGCGCTCTGGCTGCACCAGCAGCATGAGATCCGCGACGATAACCTGACTCGCAGTCTGCTGGCCTCCAAGGTGCCGCACGCGGCGATCGCCGCCGCCACCGTCAAGCACTTCTGGCACGACGTCGATCAGTCCGGTGCCGGCGGCTTCTTCGCCGCGCCCGAACAGGAGGTGGTGATGTTCGACCCGCCGGGCCACCTCTCCGAGTCCGACCGCAAGGCGTACGAACTCGGCGCCGCGATCTACCAGCGGGAGGCCCACTGCATGACCTGCCACCAGGCGCATGGCAAGGGCATGGGCTTGATCTACCCGACGCTTGTCGGCAGCCCCTGGGTGCTCGGCAGCGAGGAGCGGCTGGTGAAGACGGTGCTGCACGGCCTGTGGGGCCCGATGACGGTCAACGGCCAGAGCTTCGACCCGGCCCGCGGCGTGCCGCCGATGACCGCCTTCCGCGCGCTGCTCAAGGACGACGAAGTGGCCGCCTTGCTGACCTTCGTCCGGAACACCTGGGGCAACAAGGCCTCCGCGGTCAGCCCCGACCTCATCGCCAAGGTCCGCGCCGCCACCGCCAGCCGCTCGACGTTCTGGAACCCCGACGAGCTGCTCGCGGCCCACCCAATGGAGAACGAGCTCGCCTCCGCGGCCACGGCCGCGGCCGCCGAGGTCGTCGACAACACCGCCCTGGAGGCCGAGCTGCTGGCCGCCGACCCGACCGAGCTGGCCACAGTGGCCCGGGCGCGGGGCGATCTGGAACGGGGCCGGAGACTGTTCTTCGACGCCCGCTCCACCTGCTACACCTGCCACGAGCCGCCGGGCGGCGCCGGCCGGCTGGGACCGAACCTCGCCGAGCGGAAGACGAGCCTCACCGACGTCGAGATCGTGGAGTCGATCCTCCATCCGTCGAAGCGGATCAGCAAGGAGTACGGCCAGGTGACCGCCGTCCTGGACGATGGCAAGCAGGTGGCGGGCATCAGGGTCGAGGAGAACGACCGGGAGATCGTGCTGCGGGATCTGCTGCGGCCGGAGCCCGTGCGGATTCCGCATGACACGATCGACGAACTCATCGAGTCTCCCGTGTCGCTGATGCCGGCGAATCTCGTGCGACTGCTGAAGAGCCGCCGCGAGTTCAACGACCTGCTCCGATACGTGCTCGAGACCCGCTCCGGCCGTTGACCTTGGCCGTCACCTTCTTCGGCTGGCACGACGGCGGGCCGGTGAGCGAGAACATGATCATTTCCCCGCCGGTGACGGTGGAGGTGCGTGGAATCTCGACACGGCGTCGCAGACCGCGGCCTCCATCTCGCCTTGGGATTTCATGGCTCTCTCCCCGGGTCAGGCTGAGCCGCTGGTCTGGCGTCGAACCTCCATCCGTGCCACCGCGGCGGCCAAGGGCTGGCTGTCGACGGTTCCTGAGACCACCCGCGTGGCACCGGCCACGAGCGTGCGGCCCGGCAGGGCGAGCCCGTCGCCGTCGGCCGCCCTGTCCTGCCGAGATTGCCGCTGCCGTTGCAGATCCGATCCCATACCTCGCGGCGGTGGATCGGGAGCTTGTTGTCGGCCTCGAAGCCGAGCCGCACGCGGCCGCCTTCAATCTCCAGCACCGTGATCTCCAGCGCGATCTCCAGCTCACCGGGACGGCCGATCACGACGCTCTCCCGATTCTTCCTCGTCAGCACCAGCATGGGTCACCTTCCTCATGGTTGCGGATCCCTCCGGGGTGAAGTCAGCGACGGACGGCGCCGTTGCCGGCCGCCCGGCATGTGGCGTGGGGCCGCCGGGCGAGATCGAAGCGGCGGTCTGCGACACCGGCTGTTCGTCCATCTCGAAAGGGTGCTCACCGCCGCCGAGCAGCGACTCATCGCGGGGCATCATGCGGGTAACGGTAAGGGGCCGAACTCCTGAAGGCGCTCCGCAGCCAGCTCGTCTTCGCCGGCCGCCACGTCCTGGATCAGCTGGTCCGGGAGACGGCCGGCTCGGCCCTCGTAACGCTGCACCATGACATCTCGCCGGTCAGCGGCGAGGAGGTCCTCGTGTTCACGCTCGCCAGCCCCCCCGACGCGACCAGCGGTAGCGGTCGGGGCGGCGCCGCCCGCGCCGCGGAATGCGGTCCGCGCTTGCACGAATAGCCGTCACCGCGTCGAATCGTGGTATCCGACGGCAGGATTGGCGGGACGGGAGGCGGCAGATGGCCAAGACCACGACCGACAAGCGAGCCGGGCGGCACCGCGGCGAGACCGGCCTGGCGGAAGCGATCGAAGGGCTCGGGGTCTTCTACCTCGGCACGGCCTGCGACGGCGCGGGCAACGCCATCGGCGGGCCGCTTCTGGTCGATGCCCGCCGATTCACGACCCACGCCGTCTGCGTCGGCATGACTGGCAGCGGCAAGACCGGCCTGCTCGTGACGCTCATCGAGGAAGCCGCCCTCGACGGCATCCC
>VGYP01000087.1 GCA_016872955.1 Planctomycetota bacterium | reverse complement strand
GCATCTCCTTCTTGATCCCGCTCCGCTCCACGAGTTTGCGGAACCGACGGACCGCTTCCTGGATGCTTTCCCGTTCCCGAACCGTCAACTTGACCATGCGTGTTCCGAGGCGTGTTGGAATGTCGATCGAGCCTGCTGTGGACGACGGCCGCCAGTCGATGACCGGCTGGCCGAGGAATCGTCCACAGGCGCAGCAGAGAATATCGGCCCGCGGGGTCCGCGTCCATCACGATGCCCCAGGCCGCGGCGGGGCGGCCGGATTGCCCGGGCCGCGGCCGCCCGATCAGAATGAGGACTGGGGGCGGTTTCCGCCACATCTCTTAGCGTTCGTTTCCCCCGGGTTGAGTGATCCCGATGCCCACCCCCGCCCCACTGCTCCCGGCTTGGCTGCTGGCCGCCGGGGCCGTTTCGGCCCTCGAGTCGGCGCTCCAACTGCGGTCGAACCTCGACATGCGACGGGAGGTGGTGCCGGCGATCGTGTCGCTGGTGATCGCCTTCCTGGCCCTGCCACGGGGCCGACAACGGCTGGCGATCTGGCCGCTGGTGCTCCTGCTGTCGGTGCCCCTGCCCTACCTGGCGGCGATGCTGTTTCCGGATTCGCCCGACGGGCCGGCCGCGGCCCTGCTGGGCGAGCGATTCTTCCTGCTGGCGTCGTTGCTGCAGTCGCTGATCCTGCTCGTGGCCGTCGCCGCCTGGGAGCGGCTCCGTCGGCCGATGCCCCGCATCTTCCTCGACGTCCTGCGGTGCCTGATGGTGGCGGCCGCGGTGCTGGCGATCCTCTACCAGAGCGGCGTCGAGCCCGGCAGCCTGTTCACCGGCTCGGCGGTGGTCACCGCCGTGCTCGGCTTCGCTCTCAAGGACACGCTGGGCAACGCAATCGCCGGCCTGGCGATCCATGCCGAGCATCCCTTCGAGGTCGGCGACTGGATTCAATACGACGACAACACCGCCCACATCGGTCGGGTCGTAGAGATCAACTGGCGGGCCACGAAGGTGATCACCCTCGACGAGGCCTTCGTCATCATCCCCAACGGGCAGCTCGCCCAGGCCTCGATCCGCAACTTCACCAAACCCGATCCCTGGTCGCGGCGAAACCTGTACGTCATCACGCCCTACGCCGTGCCGCCGCAGCGCGTGCAGGAGATCGTGCTCGACGCGATCCGGGGAAGTTTCGGCGTCCTCGACCACCCCGCCCCTTCCGTCGTCACCAACGCGTTCACGGAACGGGGCGTGGAGCACTGGGTCCGCTTGTTCACGACCGAGTTCGACAAGCGCGACCGTGTCGATGGCATGGCCCGCGACCGGATCTGGTACGCCCTGGCCCGTGCCGGCATCGAGATTCCGGTGGCCACGCATGCGGTGCGGATGACGCCCTTGCCCCCGCCGCCGGCCGAGGACGCCTCCGCCGCGGCCGACCGGCGGGTGGCGGCGCTGACGGCGGTCGGGTTGCTCGAGCCCCTGGGAGACCCGCTGGTGCGGCGGCTGGCGGCGGAGTCGGCGGAGCGGCTCTACGGCATCGGCGAGACCGTGATTCGCCAGGGCGACGCGGGCACCACCATGTTCGTCGTGCTGTCCGGGCGGGTGGAGGTCTCGGCCCGGGAGGGCGATGCCCCCGCGGTGCGGCTCGCCGAACTCGCGGCTGGTAACTTTTTCGGCGAGATGTCGATGATGACCGGCGCACCACGGGTCGCGACCGTCACGACCCTCGAAGAGACGCGGCTGGTGGAGATCGGCAAGGAGGTCTTCCGGCACGCCCTCGAGAACCGACCCGAACTCGTCGAGCACCTCGGCCGGGCCCTGCAGCGTCGAATGGATCGCCGGGCCGCCGCCGTGGCGGGCGTCCCCCCGGCCGACCCGGAGGCCCAGGACCTGTTCACGAAGATCCGCGAGTTCTTCTCCCTCTAGCCGCCCCCGCCCGGCGGGGCACCTCACCACCAGCCATGGACGTCCAGCTTCTCCCCTCGAGCCTGCCGGCGGGCGACGCCCAGTTCCTCGTCTCGTTCCTCGTCGACGGGTCGGTCGCCATCGACGCCGGTTCGCTCGGGCTGATGGCCGACCTCGAACGGCAGCGGCGGGTCCGGCACGTGTTCCTGACCCATGAGCACATCGACCATGTCGCCACGCTGCCGATCTTCCTGGAGAACGTCTACGAGCCCGGTCCGGAGTGTGTCGAGATCCTGGCCGCCCCCGAGGTGCTCGATTTCGTGCACCACGACATCTTCAACGGCCGTGTCTGGCCCGATTTCTTCGAGTTGTCGGCGGGCGACGACCGGTTCGTTCGCGGCACCCCGCTGACCATCGGCAGGACCATCGAACGCGCCGGGCTCGCGATCACCCCGCTGGCCGTCTCGCACGGCGTCGACACCCTGGGATACCTGGTGGACGACGGCCGCACCGCCGTGGCGTTTCCTTCCGACACCGGCCCGACGGAGGATTTCTGGAGGCACGTGGCCGCCGCGCCCCGGCTGGCGGCCGTGTTCCTGGAGGTCAGCTTTCCCGACTCGCTCGCCGAGCTCGCGGCCGCGACGGGGCACCACTGCCCGGCCACGTTCGCGGCCGAAATCCGCAAGCTCGACCGCCCCGTCCGTTGGATCGTGGTGCATCGCAAGCCCCGCTACGCGGCCGCGATCGCCGCCGAACTGGCGACCCTGCGGCTGCCCGGCGTGGAACTCGTCGTGCCGGGCACGACCTATCACTTCTGACTCCCGTCCCCGACGACCCACCGCGATGAAACGAGCCCCGCACGAGTCCGGACGCCCACTCTTCATCTTGGGCACCGGTCGCTGTGGTGCGACGTTCTGGCAGACCCTCCTCTGCCGCGATCCCGACACCTTGATCTGGCGTGAGCACGGCGGCTTGCTCCTGCCCCTGCTCCGCAGCCGCGACCGTTTGCACCGCGTCGGCGACCTGCTCGACCTCGGTCGCGATGTCACCCCCTTCGACGCCGACGACCGACTGGTGGAAACGAACGGCACGAAGCTTGCCTGGATGAACGGCATCACCCTGGACGACTACGACGACCTGCTCCGCGGTTTCATCGACGCCTACATGAGGCATGGCCTGCCGACGGGCCGCTCCACTTGGGCTTCAAGGAGGTGCGGTACGGCGGAGCCGACGAGCAGACGCCCCGCCACTTGCGGGGGCTGTTTCCGGGCAGCCATGTGATCCACGCGCTCAGGCATCCGCGCACCACCGTCGAGAGCGCCGGGCGGAACTGGCGGCCCACCGCGCTCGACCGCGCCGCAGAGCCGGAGACCTGCCAGGCCGTCCACGAGCGATTCGCCAACGGCTGGCTGATGAACACCAACTCCCTGCTTTCGCTGGCGGACGAGCATCCCGGCCGGGTCGTCCGCGTCAGACTGGAGGACGTGCCGGCGGGCATGGAGGCGATCGCGGACGCCGTCGGCATCCGGTTGCCCATCGACCACCCGGCGGTGAACGCGACTGCCCCGCGGCCCGAGGCGGACGACGCCCGACTCGAGACCGCCTGGCAGCGGTGGCGGCAGCCGCTGGCGGCGACGATACGACGGGTCGGCTACGAGTGAGCCACCGGCGGCCGAAGCGAGCGCCGCCGGCCGATCAGCCCTTGGCCCGGGCCTGCTTGCGTCGTTCGTGCTCGGCCAGCAGGATCTTTCGCAGCCGGATCACGGCCGGGGTCACCTCCACGAGCTCGTCTTCCTCGATGTACTCGAGCGCCTCCTCCAGCGACATCCGCCGGGGCGGCTTGAGCAGGATGTTGCGGTCGCTGCCGGAGGCCCGCATGTTGGTGAGCTTCTTTTCCTTCGTGGGATTGACCGTCATGTCCTCGCTACGGGCATTCTCCCCCACGATCATGCCCTCGTAGACGTCGTCGCCCGGCTCGATGAACAGGTCGGCCCGCTCCTGCAGGCCGTCGAGCCCGAAGGCGACCGCCCTGCCCGCCACCATCGACACGAGCACGCCGTTGGCACGGCCGGCCACCTCCCCTTCGAGCGGACTCCACTTCTCGAAGCGATGGTGCATGATCGCCGTCCCCTGCGTGGCATTCAGCACCCGGGTGCGGAGGCCGATCAGCCCGCGGGCGGGAATCGAGAACACGGCGTGGGCGAACTCGCCGCGGTTGCCCATGTGGGCCAGCTGTCCGCGGCGGCCACCCACCAGTTCCATCACCGGACCGAAGCGGTCGTGGGGCACCTCGACGACCAGGGTCTCGAAGGGTTCGTGCGTCTTGCCCGCCTCCTGGCGAAGGATGACCTTCGGTTTGCCGACCGACATCTCGAAGCCTTCCCGCCGCATCGTCTCGATGAGCACGGAGAGATGCAGGAGGCCCCGCCCCGAGACGGCGAACTGCTCCGTGCCTGGGATCGGAACCACCCGCAGGGCCACGTTCTTCTCGAGCTCCTTGTCGAGCCGATCGCGGAGGTGGCGGGTGGTGAGGTACTTACCCGACCGGCCCGCGAGTGGCGACGTGTTGACGCCGAACACCATCGAAAGCGTCGGCTCGTCGACCGAGAGCCTCGGCAACGGCCGGGCGTCGGCAGGATCGCAGAGGGTGTCGCCGATCTCCACCTCCTCGATGCCGCTGACCGCCGCGATGTCCCCCGCGGTGGCCTCGTCCACGTCGATGCGGCCGAGTTTGTCGAACACCTGCACGCACACGGCCTTGCCCGGAACGAGACTTCCCGACGCGGCGGCCCGCACCACGGCCGCCCCCTTCTTGAGCACGCCCGACTCGACCCGCCCGATCGCAATCCGGCCGACGTAGTCGGACCAGTCGAGCGTGGTCACGAGCATCCGCAGCGGCGCCGTCCCATCGACCAGAGGTCCCGGAATCTTCTCGAGCACGAGGTCAAGCAGCGGCGCCATCGTCCCCTCGCGGACGGCCGGGTCGTGACTCGCGAAGCCCTCGCGGCTCGACGCGAAGACGTAGGGGAAGTCGGCCAGGTCGTCGTTGGCGCCCAGCTCCAGAAACAGCCCGAGAATCTCATCGAGCACCTCCAGGGGCCGGGCGTCGGGCCGGTCGATCTTGTTGACGACCACCACCGGCCGCAGCCGGCACTCCAGCGCCTTCGCGAGCACGAACCGCGTCTGCGGCATCGGCCCCTCGGCCGCATCGACCAACACAAGCGCCCCGTCGGCCATCCGCAGCACCCGCTCCACCTCGCCGCCGAAGTCGGCGTGGCCGGGGGTGTCGATGATGTTGATCTTCGTTCCCTTCCATCCGACGGCGATGTTCTTGGCGAGGATCGTAATGCCCCGCTCCCGCTCCAGGTCGTTGGAGTCGAGGATCCGCTCGCCCGAGAGCTGGCTGGCCCGAAACTGGCCGCTCTGCCGCAGCAGGCAGTCGACGAGCGTGGTCTTGCCGTGGTCGACGTGCGCGATGATCGCCACGTTGCGGAGGTCGGCACGACGGGAGCCGGAGGATTCGGCCTGGACGGTGGGCGCGGCTGGCATGGAGGAGGGGCCGGCTCGGGGCTGGCCGGCGGGAGGCGGGAAGGAAAACCGACGAGTATCCCGCCCGACGGCGGACCTGGCTCGTCGCCGTGGTGATCGGAGTGGAGACGATGGGGCTCGAACCCACAACCCCCGCCTTGCAAAGGCGGTGCTCTCCCAATTGAGCTACGTCCCCGGAGTCGAGGCCGGCGAAGTGCGCGCGCCAAGATTCGAACTTGGGACCTCCACCTTATCAGGGTGGCGCTCTAACCAACTGAGCTACGCGCGCGATCTCTCGAGACCGCTGCAGTTTAGGCCGCATCGGCCGCCGCTTCAAAGGGGTCGTGCCGCTGCCGCCTGCTTCGCAAGTTGGCGCTGGCGCCGGACCGGCCTTCGGTATACGTTGCCGGGGTCATCGGCCGCCCGCGAACCGCGGCCACACCGTCGCCGGAGCCAGCTGCACCATGCCATCGTCATGCCCCCTGCGCCCCTTTCTGCGTTGCCTCCTCGCGGGTCTGGCCGTGGCCGGATTCGCCGCGGCGGCCGCGGCCGCGCCCACCGTGGCCGAAGCCCTTGCGGTCGAGCCCCGGCAGCCGGGCGTCGACTGCGATCGCCCCACGGCCGACGAGGCCGGCTCGGCCACGATCAAGCAGGAGAAACTCGACGGCATCAGCGCGCTGGTCGTCCGCGGCGCCGACGGCCGTATCCTGCGGTCGTTCGCTGACACCAACGGCGACCGCGTCGTCGACCGCTGGAGCTTCTTCAAGGATGGGCTCGAGGTCTACCGCGACGTCGACGGCGACGATCCCGACACCAAGGCCGACCAGTCACGCTGGCTGACGTCGGGCGGCACCCGCTGGGGGGTCGACGCGGACGGTGACGGCGCCCTCGATTCCTGGCGGGCGATCTCGGCCGAGGAGACGACGGCGGAAATCGTGCGGGCCCTCGGCAGCCGCGACGCCGCCGCCTTCGCGCGGCTCCTGCCCACCAAGGCCGATCTGGAGACCGCGGGTTTCACGGGCCCCAAGCTCGAGGAACTCGTCGCCCGGGCGACGGCGGCCAAGCAGGGGTTCGCCAAACTGGCCGCCGCCCAAATGAAGGTCGGGCCGAAGACGGTCTGGACGAGCATGCTCACCCCGCAGCCCCCCGGCGTGCTCCCGGCCGGATCGCCCGGCGTCGATCGCGACGTGGTCGCCTACGACAACGTGGTCGCGCTCGCGGAACAGGCCGGCAACGGCGTGCAGGTGATCGTGGGCTCGCTCGTGCGGTGTGGCGACGCGTGGCGGCCGGTCGACGCGCCGCAACTCCCCGACGGCGATGGCCGTCTGGCCGAGACCCCCGGTTTCTTCGCACCGGCCGGCGCATCGATGGTGGCGGGAGGCGACGCGGCCGGCGTCGACGAGGCCCTGCGGCCACTGCTGGCGGCGCTTCGCGAAATCGAGGATCGCATGGCGGCCGCCGACGCGGCGGGGCGGCGGCAACTCGCCGGCCAGTACGTCGGCAAGCTGGGGGAACTCGCCGCCGCCGCGGGCGTTGCGGATCGGGCCTTCTGGAGCCGGCAGTTGGTGGAGACCGTCGCCGCCTATGTCCAGGAAGGACTGCTCCCCGAAGGTCTGGCCGTGCTGGAGAAGATCGCGGCCGGGGCCAAGGACGACCACGAGCTCTTGGCGTTCGTCGACTTCCGACTCGTCCAGGCCCGCTATGCCGCCGGCATGGAGGCGGGGGCCGACCCCCAGAAGTTGCAGGACGAATGGTTCGCGAGCCTCGCCAAGTTCGTGGAAGACCACCCGCAGGCCAACGAGGCGGCTGAGGCACTGTTGCAGTTGGCTTTCCGCGACGAGTTCGAGGGACGCGACGCCGAGGCCGTGGCCCGCTATGGCGAGATCGCCAAGACCTTCGCGGGATCGCCGCAGGCCCGCAAGGCGGCCGGTGCCGTGCGACGGCTCGAAAGCGTGGGCAAACCGCTGCCTCTGACGGGCACGACGCTCGACGGCAAGCAGGTCACGATGGATTCCTTCAAGGGCCGTCCGGTGCTCGTCCACTATTGGTCCACCGACTGCGAGCCCTGCAAGGTGGACCTCGCGCAGATCCGCGAACTGCAGGCCAAGTACGGCCCCCAGCGATTCGCCTGCGTGGGCGTGGCGTTGGATGCCGACCGTCAGAAGCTCGCGAAGTTCCTGTCGGGCAAGCCGCTTCCCTGGCCGCAACTGCACGACGAGGGAGGCCTCGACGGAAAACTGGCGGAATCGTTCGGCGTGCTCGCGCTGCCAACGATGATCCTGGTCGCAGCCGATGGCACGGTGGCCGATCGCAACGTATCGATCACGGACCTCGAGAAGAAACTGGCGGCCCTGCTCGAAGGCAAGTGACAAGGGCGGCGGCCCGGCAGGCTGGGCGATCTGCGAAATCATGCGGCTGGACTTTGCGGCTCAGCGTGCCGGTCGTTACCCTCCTCGCCGCGGTTCCCGGCCCCCGGGATCCGATCGCTGCGAGGATCATCGTCATGCTGCCCCTGGCCCTGGGAATCTCCCCCGTCTTCTGCTGCATCGGCGCCGTGCAGGTGCTGGGCCTGGCGGCGGCAGCCGCGGCTCGACTCACGGAGGGCACGCGGCATGAGACCGTTGGTCAGTTGCTCTGCCTGGGGGCGTTGGCAGTCGTCGGGACGGTCTGTGGCATGGCGATCCAGTTCGGGCCCGATGCGGCGGCGGCGTCAGCTGCGGCCCTGGCGCTGATGACGTTGATCACGGTCGCCGACTTCTCCGCGCGCCGCTGACCGGCCCGTGACGGTCTTCTGCCCAGACCTCCCCACCTGCCCCGGCGCCGGTCGCGGCCGTGCGAACCTGAAAAAAACTCCCCTTCGGCACGACCCGCAACCGATGAACTTTTGGAACCGGGACCCGTCGCCTTCGCCGGTAGCGGCCTGCCCGGCTCCACCGGGGCCCCGCTCCGGGGGCCGCGTCCGAGCCGAGTCCGCATCCCAGGAGGGTCGCATGCCCGTTTCGAGAACCAGCTACCTGCTCGCCGCGGCGGCCATCGTCTGCCTGGCGACGGCCACGCGGGCCGAGGACCTGGCGAACACCGTCGCCGGCGAGCTTCGCGACTCCGGGGCACTGACCGGATACCGTGTGAACGTGAAGAGCAAGTCGGGAACGATCTGGCTCGAGGGCCAGGTCGCCGACGATCGGCAACTCGCCGCGGCCATCGGCATTGCGGAAGCGACGCCGGGGGTCGAACGCGTGGTCAACCGGCTCGTGATCGGGCAGCCGCAGGCGGGGCCGACGACAGGGAGCCTCGGCCTGCCGTCGTCGGCGTGGAACTCGGCGGGCGTGAGCCCGCCGGCCCCCGTCGCGCCCGCCGCTAAGCCGACCAACGCGAATCCTTTCTCGGCGATGACCGAACTCCTCTTCGCGGTTGGCGAATCGTCCGACGGCACCGTGCGGCTCGCACAGGCCACGCAGGCGGCCGCGCCGATGCCGCGTGCGGCCGTCACGACTGCTCGTCCGATCCCGATCCAGGGCCGGCCCGCGGGAAGCCCGCGCATAGCCAGGCAGACCGGCGGGCAGATGAGCCAGCCGATGACGCTGCCCGCCCCAGGCGGTCATTTCGTCGACGGCCAGATGATGCCGGGCACCAGGCAGTCCAATGACGGCGTGCCGGCCGGCGACTTTCCGATCGACGGCGGCGCGATGGCCCCCGGCATGCCCGGTCCCGGACCGATGCCCGGCGGCCCGAGCATGCCGCCCGTCCCGATCCGGGCCGACGGCCCCAACATGCCCAACTACGCCTGGCCGAGCTACACGGCCTACCCGAACTACGCCGGCCTACAGTATCCGACGCAGTATTCACCAACCGCCTGGCCGTACATCGGCCCCTTCTACCCTTATCCGCAGGTGCCGCTCGGCTGGCGGCGGGTGTCGCTGGAGTGGGATGACGGCTGGTGGTGGCTCGACTTCGACGATCGGCACATCCACAGCCACCACCGCTGACCCGCGCCGACCGCGGCGGCCACGTAGACCAGCTTGCGACCGCCCTCTCCGGCCTCCGGAGAGGGCGGTCGGCTTTGGCCCCCCGGGTTTTCCCAGCCCGGAAAATCCGCAAGTTCACCCATGGTCACGGTCGATACAACCGGCAGGGTCGGTGTCCCGCCCGAGGAGTGGAGCAATGACGTCTCGCACGCGATTCCTGGTCACGGCCCTCGCGCTGTCGGTGCTCGCATCCTCGCAGACGGGCTGCTTCTGGCTCACCAACCAGGGACCTAACCTCGGTCCGTTGGCGATCCCGATCCCCGTTCCGGTTGGCGTCCAGAAGGCCAAGGAAGACCAGTTCTGGAACTACGAGCGTTATGAACGGGCGCCCGTGCTCGGCCCGCTTCAGCCCGGCGGCCCCTGCGAGGCGCTCGACGAGCCGAGCGACGACGAGGTGATGCGGGCTCTCGAGAAGGCCAGGCCCGTCCAGGGCAACTGGCCCTTCCTCTGCGAGATCCAGCGGAACCACGTGCGGATCACCAAGTGCAAGATCGCCGACTACATCGACCCTCCGCGTCACATGCCACTCGTGGGCCCGGTCCAAACCCACCACGCCCACTACAAGTGCACCGTCTACTTCCAGGAAGTGAAGCGGGTCGGCTGGCCGGTACCGCACACGCTGGTCGACGAGGACGTCCAGGAAGTGCTCTACATCGACCACGACCACCTGCACATGGTCGGCGACGTCGACACGGGTTGCGACGCCAACTTCTGACGAGCGGGCTGCGGGGCCTTCCACCCCCGTCCAGGCGGCCGTCGTCGAGTGACGCGTGCACGGCTCTTCGCAGGCGGCGCGTTCTCCACGAGGGGTTGCCCGTGCTCCGGAGCCGGCCTTGGCGGCGAGCGGAGCCAGGATGGCGGAGCGAAGCCGGCACGGAGTGAGCGCAGGCCGGGAGGGCCGGAGCGAACGTCCGGCGATGGCGCATGGGCGGCCCCGAGCTACACGAACCACAGACCGCCGCAACACTCATCACACCC
>VGYP01000086.1 GCA_016872955.1 Planctomycetota bacterium | reverse complement strand
CTCAACCCGGTCGAGCGGCTGTGGCACTGATTTCGGGAGCACCACTGGAGCCATCACATCTCCGCCGACGAGCAGGCAATCGTCGCCGAGGCCATTCGGAGTCACTTCACGCTCCGCCGGAAGGACATCCGGTCAATCCGCCGCTTAGCTGGGGCACGCTGGCGGATGAAGTGGACCCTGTATACAACGCCCAACGGGCATCCGCAACGGGCGGATAGGCTCGCCTCGCCCGCTCGGTGGGAGATGACGGTCGTCGGTTCATTGCAGCGTCGCGCGGACCGCGGCCGAGCGGAGGATCACCATGCTCGTGCCGTGCCAGAGCAGGCTCGCCAGGCCGCTCGCCGTATTGAACACCGACATCGTGAGCCAGAGGCCCAGCGGTACGCCACCGTCGACTCCCCGATCGAGGACGTCCAGGAGCGGTCCCTGCACCACGCCGCACTCCAGCACGAGGCCCGTCAGACTGCAGGCGACACAGACGACGGAGGCCGTGACGGCGACGACCGCCCCCCAACACCGACGCCGCAGCAACCCCAGGCCCGCGATCAGCATGGCGACGGAGACCATGAACATCACGACATGGAGCACGGTGCGAATCAGGGCGATCGTCCGTGGATCGAGCCGCGATTCCAGAAACCCGGGCCACGGCAGGCCAAGACCCGCCACGATCGCGAGCGGACAGCCCACTAGCCCCAGACAAGCCAGCACGAGCGTCACGATCGCGACGAGCATGAGCCGACGGCGGCCGACCGACGCGGGCACGGTCGGGGGCGGCAACGGGGGTGGTGCGCGCAGCTGATCGCGGAGGGCGAGCACGGGGCCGGGTGACGGTCCGCGATCGGGTGGACGTCCGACGGACCGGGCCGCCGGCCCTGCCGAGCCCGCCACGAAGCCGCGCAACTCCTCAATCTCGAGGATCGGTCTCCAGTCTGGCATGCCCTCGCACCAGACCAGCATCTCGGCGGTCAGCCGGCGGGACGTCAGATCGGCCAGTGTGAGCGGTCCGAATCTGCGGCCCCGATGACCGACGTAATACGCGCGAACCGTCACGTCGCTCACTGTTGCTTTGCCCCGTTCGATTGACGGCTCGCCGACTCTCGCGGATAGTACGGGCGGGTTTCCCCACCTTCAAGGGACAAGCGGGGCGACGACCGCGAGCCCCCGGCGTCTGTTCATGACCGAACCCTCCCTGATGACCGCGGCGCCGCGGCAGGACCTCGTGGCGTCGATTCTCTGCCCGCACTGCTGGCATCGATTCCCGCCGGAGCAGCTGCGGTACGTGGCGACGTCGCCCTCCCTCGCCTTCGACCACCGCATCCCCGGGGGCCACATGAGGCGTTTTCTGCCGTCCCGCTTCACCTTCACGGGTGACGCAATCGATCCGGTCGGCGGCACCTGCACCGAGACGGCCTGCCCGGCCTGCCACTTGAAGGTGCCACGACTGCTGGCCCTACGGGAGACCTTCACGGTATCGCTCTTCGGGGCGCCGTCGTCGGGCAAGTCCTACCTGCTGGCGGCGATGATGCGGATGATGCACGAGCAGCTCGGCTTCTGCCGGCTCGCGATCGACGACGTCGACGCCGAATCGAACGCCATCGTGCGCGACTACGAGAAGTCGCTTTTCGATCAGCCGACCAAGGATTCGCCTGTCACGCTCCTGAAGACGGATCTGGTCGGTGACTGGTATCAATCAGTCGTCTTCGGCGGCAACACGAAGACCCTTCCCAAGCCCTTTCTCTACCGTGTCGATCCCCTCCGCGGCCATCCGGCCCTCGAGCGGGCCCGGCAGCAGGCCAGGGTGCTGTGCATCTACGACAACGCCGGCGAGCATTTCGAGCCCGGCGGCGAGAAGGAGGACAACCCCGTGACGCGGCATCTGGCCAGCGCCCAGGGGCTGTTGTTCGTCTTCGATCCCACCCAGGAAACGAGTTTCCGTGCCGCCTGCCACGAGCGGAGCGACGACCCCCAGTGGCGAGACCGGCGGCTGAGCCGGCAAAACACGGTGTTCAGCGAGGCGATGGGCCGGGTGCTGCGGTTCCGCGGTCTGCAGCCGACGGAGCGGGTGGTGACGCCGTTGGTGGTCATCCTTCCAAAATACGATGCCTGGTCGTTCTTGCTCGGCGACGAGCCGCTGCCGCCGCTCTTTCGGGAGTCGACCGCCGAGGGGGGCCTGGGCTCCCTTCGCCTTTTCGACGCCGGTGCCGTGCGGAGGGTTTCGGACGCCTGCCGGCGGATGCTGGACTCTCACGCCAACGCGATGCTCGCGAGACTCGACGAGCGGTGCGATCCCGACCGCACGCTGTTCGTTCCGGTCAGTGCCACGGGCTGCGGGCCGGCCGGCCAGGATGCCCAGGGCAAGTACTACCATCTGGCCGGTCAAATCGCCCCGATCTGGACGGAAGCGCCGCTCTTGTCGCTCCTGCACGGCGCCGTCCCGGACCTTGTCCCGTCCGCTCCCACCTGACGCTGCTCCCCGCTCATGGCCCGCGAGATCGTCATCACGAGCGTTCCCCGCGGCGTCAAGCTCGGCAGGACGGGCTTTCAGGTGGCCATGCAGACCGCCGGCCTGCGGGACGACCTGTCGGCCGTGCTTGAGAAGATGGCCGCGTATCGACACCTGCCGCCGGGCAGCGGCCCCAATCCGGTCTGCTGGTTTCACAGGATCGCCCGCACCGTGGCGGGACAGGTGCACGTCGTCGGCCGGATCGGCGATGCGGGCGTCGATTTCTCCAATCGCTCGAACAAGCTGGCGCACATGGTGGTGCTCGACCCAGCCGACGTCGGGCAGGTCGCCCACTCCTCGCCGGCGGCGCTGTTGGCGGCCGTTGAAGGACGGTTGGCAACCACGTGGACGGCGAACCCCGAGGAACGACAGGTCCCCTTCAGCCTGACCGGCATTCCCGCCAGCCAAGCGGCCGCGTGCCAGACTTGGAGGCAGGTGCTCGGCGATGCGGGTTGGGCCGGAGTCGTGGCCGATCGCGCGATCCATCAGCAGCCCACCCTGCTGATCGCCGCCGACTCGTCACCGACGTCTTGCCGCCGGATGCTGACGTTGTTTGCTGAGGCCCTGGCCGTAGTGCCCGCGGCCAAGCGTTGGGCGATCACGTTCGACACGACCACGCTGGCCCCCGACGGCATCCTCTGGCGGGGCACCTATGCGGGCAGCCCGGAAAGCCATGCCTCGCAGCCTGGACTGCTGGTGATCGATCTGTTGCGACCACAACCGATCCCCGCCACCATGGCCAGCGGCGAGTTCGTCCAGATCGCCAGGCATGGGCCGCCAAAGGCACCGGTACTGGCCGCCACTCCGGGCCAACGACCGGGGGCACCACCGCCGCCAGCCATTCTGCCCCCTATACCCGGCGGTCCACAACCGCCGGCACCGATCAATGTCGGTCCTCTGACGTCGCGCTCCCGTGATGACGATGACTGGGAGGACGTGCCGATCGGCCGCCCCCGAGGCGGCCTTGGCCGGACGCTGTTCAGGGCGGGCATCGTCCTGGCGGCGATCGCGATCCTCGGCGGCGTTGCCGCGACGCTGGTCGTCGGGCTTCGGCGTCCCGCCGTAGGCAGGGTCGATGGGGTCGATATGCCTGTTGGCAAGCGGCCGGAGAGAAAACCCGAGCAGAATCCTCCGCCCAAGCCCGACGAGCAGTCGCAAGCAAAACCTCCGCCGCCTCGGCAACCACGCCCGGCTCCGCAACCGGAAGCAAAGCCGCCGGAGGTTCCCAGCCCCCCGGTACGTCCGCCGACGCCCACGCTGCCAGACGTCAGAGAACTCGCCTTCGGGCAGTTGCAGAAGGCGATTCGAGAAGAAAAACGTGCCGATCGAACGCTGTGGCCGCCCCCGATCGACCTGTTCGCGGCGATATCCGACCTGGAGTTCGACCTGGTCGTGGGATCCAACCCGTTTTGCCCAGCCGAGGCCGTTCGGGCAGAAGACGGCGTCGGCTGGCAGATCGTCATCGCCGAAAAGGCTCTGGCCTCCATCAGGCGAACCCCTGCCGGGCTGCACTACGCCCCTGAACCATCCACCGCCGACGGGGGTCGTTACGAACGCTTCCTCAAGTTCATGCCGCTGGTGTTCAAACGCCCCTCCCGACCGCCAGAGCCTGAGGACTGGATGGTGCTGGCGCAGCCGACGGTCGCCCAGCTCGCCGGCAAGGAGTCGCTATACGATCTCTTGCAGGGCGATGGGGAGGCGTTGCTGCCGACCGGCTTCGATTGGCAGGCCCCCGGCACCGTGACGTGGCGGCCCCGCACGATTCCCGTCGAGGGCTCACCGCTGACGGTCGCGATCATGCCGCTCGACGACCATCGTCTCCGCGTCGAGGTTGTCGCTAAGATCGGCGACCGGCCGTTCGCGCTGACGGAATCACTGACGATTGCTCCGCAGGAGGGAACGATCCGCCGCAACGGTCGGGCGTGGGCCGACCGCCGCACCCGGCTGGCCAGGATCAGCAAGACCGCCCCCCAGTCCGAGGCCGAGTTGCTGGGATATCGGGATGGAAAGTTCGGCGACATTCCAGGCGGACGAGCCATTTCCGTCGTCGCGGCTCTCCTCGAGGGCCTGGTCGACACCCCCACCGCGGTCAAGCACGCCAAACCGCTCTTGGAGGCCTGTGGCGTTACGGAGGCCGCCGATGACCGGGCAAACGTCACGCTCGAAGACCTGAGAACCGCCATACGCGACGGACTCGCCGGCATGTCCGGATCTTTTCTGCAATGGACCCGCAAGGCGTACGAGTCGAGCGGTCGGCAGGCTGAGGACCTGAAAGTCTTCCGGCCTCCGTCGCGTGAGCCAAGGGAAAAGGACGAAGCGTACGCAAGCCGGGTCGAGCAGCTGAGAACCGACTTCCAGCAGAAGAAACTCGCCGAGCGGGTCCTCGCCGCAACCGGCGACGCCGAGGCCCTTAGGGCTTTCCTCGCCGCGACGGCGGGGGGAGATGCCCCGGCTGCCACGCCCAAGCCTGGTGCGGCGCCCGACCCCGAGATCGCCGCGATCAGCGTGCTGCTCGAACTCGACGGCATGATCGTGGCGAAGGTTCTCGAGAACGAACTCCTGGCCACCCTGCAGCGAGTGCCAATCGCCGCCCTGTTCGACGGAACCGTCGTGCTTGCTTGGGAAGTGCCGGAGTCGGAGCCGGTGACCGTCACGATCGCGAAGATTCGGCCGGCCGCGGGGCTGCCACCCCCCTCCCCACCGGCCTCTGCCGCCCCCACCCCAGCGGATGTCCAGCCATGACCCTCGCCGCGTCCACCGGCACTCCGCCCGCCGTCACCCACGATCAGGTTGACGCCTGGGGCAAACTTGCCGACGATGTCACTGCGGCGCTCGTCATGGGCGGCCACCAGGGGCTCGACTTCCTGGTCAACCTGATGGCCGAGTGGTGCGAGGCAGTCGATGACGTGAACACCGCCAGGCAGATCTGCGTCGACTTCGCCGCCCGGGGGCTGCGGGACGAGGCCATCCACTGGCATGCCGAGGGGTTCTTCGACGTGGCCGACCGGCTCGACCCCGACCGGCCCGGCTGGGAGTCGTGGGAGGAGGCGCTCCGGGAGCGGGACATCGTCACGCCCCGCATCGACCCGATCCTCAAGGAGATGGCTAACCGCATCCACCAGGACCTCGCCATCCGCGACCTCGCCGGACAGTCACTGGCAGACTATCTCGGCCGCTTGCGACGAAACGTGCTGCTTCGCGGCCATCTCGGTGAGCGACTGGTCATCCTGGAGTCGATCCGCGGGCTCGACCCCGGGGGCCGAGCCTGGCAGGAGATGATCGACCCGATCCGGAGACGCCGCGTCGACATGATCGCCGACGAGGTGCGGGCCGCCCTGGAGCGGAAAGACCTCGATGCCCTCGCGTCGCTCCGCGACGAGGTCGCCGCACAGGAATGGGGCGACGGCCTGCCCGCGAATGTGGCCCCGCTGCTCGAAGCTGCGGCCAACTGCGTCGCCCTCGCCGAATATCGCGGCCCCCTCAAGGAGACCGCCGACGCGATCGTGGCCCGCTGCCGGGAGGCACGCGAGAAGCCCGCCAGTCAGCCGACCGTCGCCGCCGTGGTTCGTGCCGCCAACGCCGAACGCGAACGATACGGCGAGCTGCGGGCCGCGGCGGTACAGGCCGTCCGCGCCGCCGGGAGCGTGCCGGAGGTGGCGGCGATCGTCGCCGACTCCGGCATCACCGACCTGATCCGGCAGCTCAATGCGATTCTCCGCGAGCCATGCGAGTGGCTCGATCAACAGACCACGCTGGCCGACACGCGAGCCCGGGTCGCGACAATCGAAGCGGCGCTGCTGCGGGTCGTCGAGGGCGTGCCCCGAAAATCCTCCGACCGCGATGTCTTCGGTCGCCAGTTCGCCCAGTGGCAGGAGCAGGCGGCCAGGGCCATGGAAAAGGCCCGCAAGGCGGCCGCTCTTCTTCCCGACGGCATACCGGACGCGATCGACGCGGTGTTCAAGAAGGTCGCCGACGCGATCGCCGATCTGGAGCGACACCGAGAGTCGCTCGACTGGCGGGAACGGATGCTCGTCTACGCCGTGCTCGGTGGCGTGGGGGCGGTCGCGCTGGCCATCGTCGTGACGCTCGCGATCGCCATGGCCTTGCGGTGACCGGAGCCCTGATGGACGACAGGCCGTACTTTTACCGCGTCCGAGGACGAACGCTCGGTCCGCTCGACCTGCATCAGATGCGGCATCTGGCCAAGCGGGCCCAGTTGGGCCGCGCGACCGACGTCTCGAGGGACGGCCTGCAGTGGAGCAAGGCGGCAGACTTGCCCGAACTTTTCGCCGCTCACAGTGAAGCCGCGAGCGAGCCGGTCGCTGTTTCGCACGGCACAGGCCTGCCAGCCGGGAGTCGTCGGGGCGGAACCGACACAGACCCGCAGGCTGCGGTGGCGGAGCCACGTTGGTACTACACGTCCGCCGGAATCCAGCAGGGCCCGGTCGATCTGGCGACGCTCCGCCAGCTCGTGGCCAGCGGGGCCGTGCCGCCGCACGAGCACGTGATCCCGGAGGGCGGCAGTCAGTGGTTTCCGGTGCCGAGCGTGCCGCAACTCGGCGGCGGCGTCCCGGACACGGCGATGCTGCCGCCCATCGACACGTCGGCCACGGCGGGATCGCGAGGGCGTCCCGAGCATCAGGGCGTCAATGGCCTTGCGATCGCGGGATTCGCGATCTCCCTCGTCGCGGCCTGCTGTTTCCTCCCCGGCCTCGTCTTCCTGCCGCTGCTGGGACTGGCGATGATCGTCGTCCCGCTCCTGGCCGTGATCGCGACGACGCTGTCGGCCTGCGGGCTGGCGCTCAAGACGCCCTCCCAACGAGGGCTCGCCGTGGCGGGGATCGTGATCGGCGTCCTCGCGCTCCTGATCGACGTCGCGCTCTGGATTCTGGCGGCGATCGGCTTCACGATTGGCATGCACGTCGGCCCCTGAGCCGCTCGCTCCCGGGGCGGGCGTTGCCAGGTGTCCGCCACCTCGGATCGAGCGTTTTCGCCCGCTCGACCGGGCGGTTGATCGACGGAAGACGTGAGCCGATACTCCTGGCTGTCAGGGCAGGGACGGCGTCGGCCCGCGGATGGCGCGGCGACGCCGACGCGGTCGGATCATCGAGCATCCTGCATCACGCCGGAGCAGCCAACGCTGGGCCCGCCGGCTCGCCCTGGAGAGGCTCGAACCACGCCGGGTGCTCGCCGGCGTGGGAGTCGTGCAACCCTTCCCCGCCGCGGCCTTGCCGGCCGTCCAGGTGGGCGTGCTGCCAGCCGGCTACGAGACGAGTGGCCTGGCGTGGCACGAGGGTCTCGACCGCCTTCTCGCCGTGGACGACGGCGGTCGTGTCTCGCTCATGAATCTGGACGGCGGCGACCAGGTTCACTGGAACGTCGGCGGCGATTTAGAGGCGGTCTGCGTCGCCGATCCCTTCGGTCACTTCGCCTACGTCGGCGTGGAGCACCCCGACGCGGTCCTGGAGATCGATCTCCGCGACGGCTCGGTGACACGCCGATTCGATCTCACGCCGTGGCTGACCGGCGCCGACAACGCGGGCCTGGAGGCGCTGGCCTTCGTGCCGACCGCCGTGAGCGGCGAGGGGGGCTTTTTTCTCGCGGGCCTGCAGGCTGACGGCCGGATCTTCACCTTCGAGCTCCCGATCGCCTCGAGCGCCGACAGCGACGCCGTCGCGTTCCTCGGCAGTTGGAACTCCCCAGCCGGCCTCACCGACATCGCCGATCTCTCCTACGATCCGGTCTCGGCAACGCTCCTGGGCGTGTTCGACGCCGCCAATCGGCTGGTCGCGACCGACCTGTCGGGCACCGTCGTCGCCCAGTGGACGCTGCCGGGCATCGAGCAGGAAGGCATCCTGCTGCACGGCGGCAGCCTCTATGTCGGTCAGGACTACGGCGGTGCGGCGGCCGGCGTCATCCTTCGCTACGACGGTTTCGCCGGCGCCGCGGTCGAGGCCCCGGTGACGCAGTACGCCGTGAAACACCGGCCGCGACTGCAGCCTGGCGACGCCCCGCTGACAGGCTTCGCCGGAAGCGATCTGGACCGCGTCGACGTGCTCTGGCAGACGGTGCCGGGCGGGGCGGGCAGCGAGGATTCCTTCACCGTCGACGTTCGCCCGGCCGGCGGCCTCTGGCAGCCCGTGACGCCCGCCGCGGCCATCGACACCGGCGTGGCTGGCCGCCTCATCTGGTCGGCCTCGCTGACGGGCCTGGCCTGGAACGCCGGCTACGAATATCGCGTCCGCCACCTTCGGGCAGGCGCGCTCGTGACCGAGTACGCAGCTCCCTTCCGCACGAGGCTCCGGGCTGGCGATACGGCCCCGTTCTCGTTCGTGGCCTACGGCGACTCGGCCGCCGGCGCTGCCGCGGGCTTCCGGGCCGTGCAGGGCCGCATCAACGCGTCGGATGCCGCCTTCGCCGTGCTGCTCGGTGACAACGCCTACATCAACGGCTCGCACGCCGAGTACGACGCCCGCTTCGACGCGGCCATCAACCCCGAGGCCGCGACCTGGACCGCGTCTCATGTCGACTATGTTGGCTTTGGCAACCACGACATTGCCACTGCCGAGGGCCTGCCCACGGAGCAGAACTACGCTACGCCCGTGCCCGTCGCCGGCGTCACCGCCCCGGCCGCCCCGCCGGCCAGCGAGCGGCCGGAGCACAACTATTCCTGGGACTACGGCGACGTCCACTTCGTGACCTTCGACAGCAACTCCCTTGCTGATCCCGGTCGGCTCGACGGGCTGCTCGACTGGGTGACGGCTGACCTGGCCGCCTCGTCGGCCCGCTGGAAGATCGTGACGGCTCATCATCCAGTGGCGGGCGTGCCAGACAAGCCACAGGCACCGGTCGACAACTATTACCAGCAGGTCGTCAACAGGCTGAAGGCAGCGGGCGTCGATCTGCTGATGACCGGCCACTCGCACACCTACGGCTGGACCTACCCGCTCACCGGCCAGGTCGGCGGCATCGCGACGTTCGCCGACCAGCCCGCCACCGACCGCTTCGTCGCCGGGCAGGGACTCGTGCAGCTCGTCTCGGGCGCGGGAGGCGTGGAACTCCGCCCCGGCGGCTTCGACGACGTGCCGTTCGTGGCCGCCGGCTTCAGCGTCTCGACGGCCACGGCAGCGCGACTGGGTTTCTCGCGGATCGACGTCTCGCCCGACCGCATGGTGGTGAGCTACGTGGCGGCGGACGACGGCAGCGTGATCAGCGCCTTCACGATCGAGAAGCAGGCGACGACCACCGTTTCCTTCCAGCAGGGAGTGGCCGGGTTCGCGGGCACCGTCGACACCGTCCTCAGTCAGGCCGCGCCGGCCACGTCATTCGCCGCCGCCACGACGGTCGAGGTGGATGCCGATGAGCCGGCTGGCACACTGGAGGCGTCGCAGGGGCTGCTGCAGTTCCGCAGCCTCTTCGGGGGCCTCCCCGGACGGATTCCCTGGCAGGCCACGATCGTCTCGGCAACGCTCGAGATCCAGGTCACCAACGGCGGCCAGGCCTTCGAACTGCACCGCCTGCTCGGTCCCTGGGCCTCGACCGCGACCTGGCGGTCGGTCGGCGCTGGCATCCAGGCCGACGGGTTCGAGGCCGCGGCCTTCGCCGACGCCTCGAGTGGCGTCGCGCAGACCGGCCGGCTGTCGTTCGACGTCGGGGCGAGCCTGCGGCACTGGCAGTCCCGGCCCGGCACCAACTACGGCTGGGCTCTCCTGCCGACCGGCAACGACGGTATCGAGTTTCTCTCGGCCGAGTCGGCCACGCCGCCGCGGCTGGTCGTGGCCTACACGGCCGCCCCTGCGCCGGCGGCGACGCCCGCCCGCTTCCACGTCGTCGACGGGACGACCGCGCAGGTGGCCCGCGTGGCCACCGGCGGCGTGAATCTCGGCCTGGCCCTACGGCCCGCCGCCGTCGCGTCGCCGCGG
>VGYP01000085.1 GCA_016872955.1 Planctomycetota bacterium | reverse complement strand
CGCCTCCGGCAGTTCGGTGGCGATCGCCGCCGAGAGCGTCTGGAAACCGTTGAACAGGTTCCAGCTCACCAGGGGCGTGTTCCCGGCGGCCATCAGCACGATCATCGTCTCACCGACCGCCCGCCCCAGCCCGATCATCACGGCCGAGAACAAGCCGCTCGCCGCCGCCGGCACGATCACCCGCACCGCCGTCTGCCAGGGCGTGGCCCCGGCGCCGAGCGAGGCGCTGCGGAGGTGTTCGGGCACGCTGGCCAGGGCGTCGTCGGCGATGGTGTAGATCAGCGGAATGATCGCGAAGCTCATGCCCACGGCCACGACGAGGGCGTTCCGCTGCACGTACGTGCCGAACAGCCCGCCCCGCGTGTCGAGCCGGATGGCGTCGAAGAACACGCCGGCCGCCACGGCCAGCAGCACCGCCGCCGTGACCCCAACGACGAACACGCCGAGGGAGGCCATCCCGGCCCGCTGCTGGCTCCAGCCGGCGCCCACACGACGGAGCCACGGATTGACGAGACGACCGGTAATCCAGACGGATCCTACGGCGGTCAGCGGCAGGGCAGCCACGACCCAGCCACCGAAGCCGCTGCCGTCGTGGCCGTCGAGCCAGGCCCGCACGTCGCCCTGAAAGAGGAGCCACTCGACCATCGGACCCAAGGCGGCCGCCGCCGCCAGCCCCGCCGGGATCACCCCCAGCGCGACCAGGGGCAACCGCCAGCCGGCGAGGCTCGTCCGCAGGCCGGAGGGCAACAGCTGCCAGAGATGCGCGGCCGCCAGGATCGTGAGCGGTACCACGAAGACGCCGGCCAGCGTTGGCACGAGCACCCGCTCGAGCGCCGGCGCGAACACGAGCCCGGCGATGAAGCCCAGCACCACGCTCGGCAGGCTGGCCATCATCTCGATGGTCGGTTTGACACGCGACTTCCAGCGCGGGTGCATGAACTGGCTGGTGTAGATCGCCGCCAGGATCGCGATCGGCGTGGCGAAGAGCATCGAGTAGCTGGTGGCCTTGATGGTGCCGAAGATCAACGGCACGAGACCGAACTTCGACTCGAAGGCCTCGTGACCCGTCGTCTCCCAGGCGTGCGCCGGGCCCGGGTAGCCCTCGTACCAGACCGGCAGAAAGAGGGTCGGGAAGGTCATCTCCGGATAGCCCGCGGCCAGCGACCACGCCGCCGCTCCGGCCGGACCGGCGGCGAACAGGCGATTCTCCCGCGGCGGCATCGCCAGGGCGGTCGCGGCACGTGCCGCCTCCGTCCCCGCCGCGGCGACCTCGGCCACCACGCGGCCCGAGGTCGAGTGCAGGAGCCGAACGCGGCCCGCCGCGTCGGCGACGGCGAACAGCCGCGACCGCGGCGAGCAGTTCAAGGCGGTCACGGCCGCGGCCCCGCGTGGCGGTGGGAAGCGGCGGGCCACGACCATCCGCAGACCGTCTTCGGGAAGTTTCGCCTCGGCGCGGGCCCCGGTGGGCGGACGCGTGGCGAACATGATCCGCACCCCGCCGTCCGGACCGGCCACGGCCAGCGCCGTGCCGCCGAACAACCGCCCCACCGCGGTCACCCCCGCACCGACGTCGAACGATTCCATGAGCACCGGCGACTTCGCGTCGCGGATCGCGTAGCGCCGCCCCCGGCCATCGGCGGCCAGGAGAAAGAGCTGGTCGCCGAGTTCCGAGACACGCACGAAGCGGGGCCGAAAACCCTCCAGCGGCGCGATCGTAGCACCCACGGCCTGCATCGTCCGCGTGCCGGTGAGCATGTTGCGGCGGGACGTGGACGACTCGACGCGGACGTGGCCACCGGCGTCGAGCGCGGCCGCGAGCGGACCGCCGGCCAGCGGCGTCACGTCGATGTCGACGATCGGCTCCGCCAGGGCTGTGCCACCGGACGGTGTCAGGTCGCTCACCAGCCCCACCCGCGAGAACTGGCCACCCTGGCCGCGGACATAAATCCCGTCGCCATGGCGAACCGCCTCACCCGCGGCCGGCGGGGGCAGATCGGGAGGCAGATCGGCCGCCGCCACGAAACTCGACTCCAACCCCAGCCGCCCCGTACGAAACGAGCCGTCGGAGAAGCCCGCCGCCGCCAGCAGGCCGCCGGCCGCCATGCGAACGACGGTGCAGTCCGCCAGCCCGAAGTCGGCGGCCGGCCGCTCGAGCATGGTCTCGCCGGCGGCGATGCCGATTACCCGCACCCCCCTGGTGTTCATTAGCCAGAACAGGTCACCGGACTCGTCGCCCCCGATCGCCAATGGCACCGCGCCGGCGGCCGCGAGGGAGCCGGCGGACCGGACCCGCGCCGACCCGAACAGCGGGGCCGCCACCACGAGCAGGAACACACCCACCAGCAGCACCGCGACGATCGTCCCGATCCCGCCGGCCGTGATCAGGCCGTGGGCCAACGCGTCGCCGGCCCACACCCAGGGATGGCTGGTACGACGGCGGACACGGCCGGTGACGGTGGCATTCGTGTTCATGCCGCGACTGCTACCGCGCCGGGATGCCCACCGCGGCCAGTGCCTCGGTGGCCACCGCGGCCGTCACGGGCAGGTAGCCGTCCTTCGTGACCTCCCTTTGGCCGTCACGGCTGAGGACATAGCGGAGAAACTCCCGCCGCAGCGGATCGAGCGGAGTGGCCGGCCGATGGTTGACGCTCAAGAAGAGGAAGCGGGCCAGCGGGTACTCGCCGGCATAGGCCGCCTCGGCCGTGGGAGGCACGGCCCCGAGACCCGGCTCGGCGGCCAGCGGCACTGCCCGCACGTTGGCGGTCATGTAGCCGATGCCGCTGTAGCCCATCGCGAAGCGGTCGCTGGCGACAGCCTGCACGACGGCGGAGCTACCCGGCTGCTCCTTGACGGTGGGCTTGAAGTCCCCCTTGAACAGGGCGAACTCCTTGAAGTAGCCGTAGGTGCCACTGGTGGCGTTGCGTCCATAGAGACTGATCGGCCGATCCTTCCATTCGCCGGCCAGGCCCAGGTCGCCCCAGGTGCGAACGTCCTCGCGGGCTCCGCCGGTGCGATTCTTCGAGAAGGCCGCGTCGACCTGCTGGAGCGAGAGCGCGGCGAGCGGATTGTCCTTGTGGACGAAAACCACGAGCATGTCGATCGCCACCGGCACGACCGTGGGGGCGTAGCCATGCTTCGCCTTGAAGGCATCGATCTCCGACGGCTTCCAATCGCGGCTCATGGGCCCGAAGGTGCAGGTGCCCTCGGCCAGGGCGGGAGGCGCGGAGGCGGACCCCTTGCCCTCGATGCCTTCTCGGATATTGGGGTAGTACTTCTTGAAGCCTTCGGCCCACAGCGACGTGAGGTTGTTCATCGTGTCGGAGCCAACGCAGGTCAGCGCGCCGGAGACCTCTCCCGCCGCCTTCGTGTACGCGGGCAGCGTGGCAGAGTCGTCCCCGGCGACTCGGCCGGCCGCGAAGGCCAGGCTCCAAGCGGCCATGACGAGGCCGCACGCCGGACCAAGACTCCCCCGCAAACGGTCGGACTTCACGGGTCTGCTCCGGGCGAGGGGGCCGGCCGGGACAGCGTCCTCGACCGCTGGAGGCCCGGAGACTAGCGGGCGATTGTGAGCGTTTCGTGAGGAGGACCGAGGCCCCCGATTCGTGGTCTGAACGGCAGGCGGCACGCCCGCCTGAGGTGGACCCCAATTGTTGGACAGGTGGGGGCCCTGTTTAAGGTGGAGCGCCGCTAGGCGGTGGCCCGCGAGACCCCTACCAAGGGTTCCGCGCGGCCACGAGGCTGTTTATGGCTTGTGTTCCTGTTGGTGATCGTGGGTTCTGAGTCCGCCTCACCGGAAAATTATTCGCGAACGCTTTCGTTGCGTCAGCCCTCTGCGTAGACCTCCGACAGCGTGCGATACCCGAGGGCCCGGTGGAGCCGCTCGTCGCGGTAGAAGTCGAAGTACCTCCCCAGCGACTTCTGGGTTTGCCAGCCATCGGTGTAGTCCCGCAGATAGACCTCCTCGTACTTGACTGTCCGCCAGAGCCACTCGACGAACACGTTGTCCAGCGCCTGGCCTCGGCCATCCATCGAGATGGCCACGCCACTCTTCTCCACTCGGCTCGTGAAGGCCGACGCCGTGAACTGGGCTCCCTGGTCCGTGTTGAAGATCTCGGACCGGGATCGCGACAGCGTTGCGTTGAGGGCTTCCACGCAAAAGTCTCCAGTGAGCGTGTTGGAGAGCCGCCACGACAGGACGTTGCGGCCGTAGAGGTTCATGACCGCAGTCAGGTAGAGGAAGCCATCCTGCAACTCGGTGGGGCCCGGTACTGCCCCGGCGAGCAGCCCACCCGCCGCCGGAAGAAGCGGTTGAAGTTGCTCTGCTCGTCGAAGCCGCACATGTCGGCGATCCGCCCCATGGAGAAGTCGGTGGATGACAGGCGTTCGCTGGCCCCGTCCGCCCGCACGCTGCGAATCGCCTGACCGGGCGTCAGACCGAACACGGCCCGAAACCGCTTGGTGAGCGTCTTCTTGGACAGCGACAGCCGCAACAACTGACCCACCGTCAGCCCCTTGCAGGCGAAGCGATCGATCAGGTCGCGGGCCTTGCGCATGTCGTCGTCCCGCTCGGTGGAGCCGCCGGTCGACTCCCGCTCGGCGACTGGCGGCGTCGCCACGAAGACGAGACCGACCGGAGCCGGCTTGCCGGTGATCCGGTCGGCGAGCAGCTTGATCACGGTCATTCCCACGGCCTGCCCCGACCCGGGCAAGGAAGTGATCGTGGGCATGCTGAATCGGGCGATCGTCATGTCGAAGGAGCCCAGCACCGCCACGTCGGCGGGAACCGTGAGCCCGAGGTGGGCGGCGACTCCGCATACGAGCGCCGCCATGTAGTCATCGTCGCGGAACACCGCCGTCGGCCTGGGGAGATGCCGGAGAATGTGATCAGCCCCTGCTCACGCTCCGGCTCCACCAGCCGGTGCCGCTCGTCACTGGGGATGCCCGCGAGGTCCAGCACCGCGGTCGACCAGTCCTGGGTCTGGGCCAGTTGCACGAAGGCATCTCGCTGCCGCCGTTTCGCCGGGCTGTTCAACGTCATGTGCCCGACGAAGGCGACGTGGCCCCGGCGCAGCTTCCAAAAGTGCGCGACCGCCCGTTCGACCGAGGCCTGGAGATCGACGCCGACGCACGGGATCCCGGCCGTGGTCCACTCCGTGTTGCAGCTCACGACGGTGCCCCCCGGGTCGTGCAGGTCGAGCACCCATCTGCCGCTCGCATGGGTCCAGACGAGCGCTCCGGCCACCTTCAGCCAATAGACGTCCGGCGGGGTGCGATCCTCTGCGGAGGGAATCTCGATGAACTGCAGAGGCGGCAGTGTCTTGGCGGCGGCCAGCACGCCCTCGATCAGCCGCGACGCGTCGTCGTGACCTTCGGGAAGAAATACCGCCGCGCGGTGAAGTCGTCTGTCGGTCGCACCAAGCTTCCGCACCACCGCCGGCACGGTCTTGCCTCGGGCCAACTCGACCCCGGCGTCGCGAAGCTTCCCGTTGATCTCCTCCGCCGTGAACCTCTTTCCTCGCGGCATATCGTGCCCTCCCTTGGGTTGCACCACCCAGAGATACTCGCTCCAAAAGTGACCTCGCTGAAGGGGGGCAGGTCAGGCAGGCAACGGGATTCCTCTGACCGCACCGGTGAAGTGCCCCAGATCCTCCTCCAGTTCCCAGCGGCGATCGAAGCTCGGCGGTACGGCCTCGTCGCGGGCGAGCCTCTTCACTCGTCGGCCGGCGGAGCGAAGCCCCGCCGCATGGTGTTTTCGGTGACGGTCCGCGGCACCGAGAACTGCAGCAGGTAGTCGGGGCCGCCCGCCTTGCTGCCGAGACCGCTCATCCGATAGCCGCCGAATGGCTGGCGATCCACGAGGGCGCCGGTGATACCCCGGTTGAGGTAGATGTTGCCGGCGGCCAGCGCCTCGGCGGCCCGCCGGAGCCGCGCCGGACTGCGGGAGAAGACGCCGGCCGTGAGCGCATAGTCGGTGCCATTGGCGAGGTCGATGGCATGCTCGAAATCACGGGCCCGGAAGACCGCGAGCACCGGACCGAAAATCTCCTCCTGGCCGAGTGGACCGACTGGATCGACGTCGGCAAAGACATGCGGGCCGACGAACCAGCCGCGGTCGCGGAGCGGGCCGACGTCGACGGCGACCACGGACCGGGCGGTCCGCCGGCCGAGGTCGATGAACGACCGCACCCGGTCGCGGGCCGCCTCGTCCACCAGCGGTCCGACGCGAGTCGCCGAATCCTCGGCCGGACCGACCCGCAGACTGGCCACGGCCCCCGCGAGGCGGGCCACGAAGGCGTCGTGTACGTGATCGAGCACGATCGCCCGCGAACAGGCCGAGCACTTCTGGCCCTGAAAGCCGAAAGCGCTGGCCACGACGCCGACGACCGCCTCGTCGAGGTCGGCGTCGTCGTCGACGATGACGGCGTTCTTGCCCCCCAGTTCCGCGATCACACGCTTGATCAAGCGGCTGCCGACGGTGGCCGAGGCCCGTGCGGCCAGCGCGTTGATCGCCAGCCCCACGGCCCGCGAGCCCGTGAAGGCGATCAGTGCCGTGTCGGGATGCGCGACAAGTTCCGGTCCGATCGTCTCGCCTCGGCCGGGCAGGAAGGCGAGGGCCTCGGGCGGCACGCCGGCCTCCCGCAGGATCTCGAACAACCGAAGCCCCGTCAGCGACGACTGCTCGGCCGGCTTCATCACCACCGTGTTGCCGGTCACGAGCGCCGCCGAGGTCATGCCGCAGAGGATGGCAAGCGGAAAGTTCCAGGGAGCGATCACGACGGCCACGCCGCGCGGTGCGAGGCTCGAGGCGTTCTCCTCCCCCGGCACGTCGACCCGCCGCGCGGCCAACAGCCGCTCCGCCCCGCGGGCGTAGTACTCGCAGAAGTCGATCGCCTCGGCCACGTCGGCATCGGCCTCCCGCCAGGGCTTGCCCACCTCGAACACCTGCAGCGCCGCCAGGTCGAACCGCCGGGTCCGCATGATCGCTGCCGCCGCCCGGAGGATGTCGGCTCGCCGTCGGACCCCGAGTGCCTGCCAGGCGGGCAGCGCGTCGCGGGCCATCGCGACCGCGCGATGGGCGTCGGCGGGACCGGCCGCGCAGACGTGCGCCACGATCCGGGCATGGTCGGAGGGATCGCGACGGTCGAAGCGGTTGGCCACCGCGATCGGCTGCCCGCCGATGATCAGCGGCACCAGCGGGGGATCGTCGCGGGCTGCGGCGGCCCGTGCGACCGCCTTGCCCAGCGCGGTGCGGTGGTCCGCGACGGCGAAGTCTGCCAGCGGCTCGTTGGCAAAGCCGTCCCCAGCCGCGGCGGGCGGGTCCGGCCTCGTCGCACCGTTCGCTGACGGCCCGGGCGGCGCGAGCAGCACTTCAGCCGGCACCTGCTTGACGAACCCCGCCCGCAGGAAGGAATCGTTTGACGAGTTCTCGAGCAGCCGCCGCACGAGGTAGGCCATGCCCGGCACGAGGTCTCCATAGGGCATGTAGACCCGCATCCGCCAGCCGGCCGCCGTCACCGCCTCCTTCTCGGCATCACCCATGCCATAGAGTGTCTGCATCTCGACCGTACGGCGATCGAGCCCCAGGGTCTCGGCCACGGCCACGCCATGGGCCAGCGAACGGAGGTTGTGGCTGCCGAGTGCCGGCCGCAGCAGGCCGGCGTTTTCCATCACGAACGTGGTGGCCGCCTCGTACCAAGCATCGGTCCGCCACTTCTCCTGCCAAACGGGCACCGGCCAGCCGGCGGCCCGGGCATGCACGGTCTCGGAGTCCCAGTAGGCACCCTTGACCAGCCTCACCCAGACGGGCGTGCCCCGCCGGCGGGCCCAGTCGGCCAGCTGCACGAGATCGTGCGCCACCTCCCTCAGGTAGCACTGCACCACGATGCCGCAGTGGGGCCAGTCTCGAAACTCGTCCTCCATCGCGATCGTCCGGAAGATCGAGAACGCCAGGTCTTTCGTGGCGTGGCTCTCCATGTCGACGTGCACGTGGGCGCCACGATCGCGGGCCAGCCGCCACAGCGGTCGCAAGCGGTCGAGCACCCGGGCGGTGGTGCCCTCCGGATCGATCGCATCGAAGCGGCTGTCGAGCGCCGAGAGCTTGAGCGACACATTCACCCGCGGCAGCACGCCATCGGGTCCTTCGTCCACCAGCGGGTCGGACGGCCAGCGGGCGGCCACGGTGGGCAGTTCCTCGAGCAGTCGCTGGTAGGCCGCCGCGTAGGCGTCGGCCTCCGCCTCGCTGATCACGGCCTCGCCCAACAGGTCGAGCGTGAAACCGCGATGTCGCCGCCGTTCGGCGAACGCCGCCTTCGCCGCCTCGCCGGGGGTGGTGCCGGCGATGAAGCGACGGGCCTGGGCGAGCATCGCCGCCCGCACCGCCCGGGCGGCGAACGGGGCGAGCAGGCCGCTGCGAGCCGCCTTGAGCGCCGTCCGCAGCATCGTGGGCAACTTTTCAATCGTCTCCTCGTCGAGGTATTCCCGCAGGTGGCGGTCGACGGCGGCAGGATCGTCGAGCATCGGCATGCAGTCGACGAGCCGAAAGAGTCGGACCTTGAGGTCGTCGTCGGCCAGCACCCACTCGCCCGCCTGCTCGGCCCAATAGTCGGCCGAGGCCACCGTGGGTCTGGCGGCGAGCGACGCGGCGAGGAGGTCCCGGCCGATCACCTGCACGCGGGCCTCGATCGCCGTGCGGGTCGCCGCATCGAGGCGGCTGGGCAAGGAAGCCTCCCCGCGCGGGCGATCCGCCCCTTCCGAAGACGACGATGCGACGGCGTGGGTGGACATGCCTCGACACCGGTGGGCGGACGGAGCGGAACTGCGACCGCAGGGCCGCCCGGAGACGATTGTAGGGACGAGGTCTTGGCGAAGCGGAGGCGGGCCGAGAAATACGGCCCGGCCACACCGCTGCGGCCGATCCGTGGTAGACTCCGGGCTCTGGTGGACGTCGTCGTCCGCCAGCCTATGACATCGCCGACCTCCGCCACCGATTCCGCCGCTGACGCCGCCCTCGCCAGGATGACATCCATCCTCGAGTCGCACGGCCCCGTAGTGCTTCCGGCCCTGCTGCTATGCGATTTCGGTCATCTCACCCGCGAGGTCGAGCGGCTCGAGTCGGCCGGCGCGGAGGCCCTCCATCTCGACGTGATGGACGGGCGGTTCGTGCCGCAGCTCACCTACGGTCCGATCGTCGTGCGGGCGATCCGCGAGGCCGCCCGGGTGCCGCTTGAAGTGCATCTGATGATCGAGCAGCCTGAGCGGTCGATCGAGGACTACTGCCGGCTGGGAGTCGAGATCGTCACGGTCCATGTCGAGACCCTCGCCGACCCGCGCCGGACGCTCGCGTCGATCCGCGGGCTCGGCGCGCGGGCCCACCTCGCCCTCAACCCCGGCACCCCCGTCGACCGAGTCGAACCACTGCTCGATGCCTGCGACGGCGTGCTCGTGATGAGCGTGCAGCCCGGCCACGGCGGCCAGCGGTTCGAGCCACCGGCCCTCGACAAGCTCGCTCGCCTCGCTGCCGTCCGCCGTGAAACAGGAGGTCGCTTTCGCCTCGGTGTGGACGGTGGAATCTCCACCGACACGATCGCGGCCGCGGCTTCCGCCGGCGCCGAGCTGATCGTGGCCGGCAGCGCCGTGATCCGTTCCCCCGACTACGCCCGCGCCATCTCGGACCTCGAGTCACTCGCCCGCGGCGCGACCTGAGGGCCGCCCCCGTTTCCCCGGAGATCATGCGCAGCCGATGCCAGACCATCTGATCGTCATTCGCTCCCCGGCGACCGACTTCGAGGACCAGGGGCGTGTCCGCGGCACGCTCGACGTGCCTCCCACGACCATCAGCCTGCAGGATTTCCGGACCACCGCCACGATCCTGGCCACGTCTCCGCTCGAGGCCATCTACACCGCGCCCACAGCCTGTGCCGTCGAGGCCGGTCGCATCATCGGCAACCTCTGCGGCCGGGTCGCCAAACCGCTCAAGCAACTGGCCAACGTGGACCTGGGGCTCTGGCAGGGAAAACTTGCGCACGAGATTCGGCGGCAGCAGCCGCGGATCTTCCGACAGTGGCAGGACGATCCCTGGAGCGTGATCCCGCCAGAGGGGGAGCTCCTCGAGGAGGCCCGCGTGCGGGTGGAGTCGGTGCTCGAACGGATCGTGCGACGACACCGGACGGGCCGTGTGGCGGTGGTGCTGCCGCCCCCCCTCGACGCGCTGGTCCGGTGGCTCGTCGCGGGCGAACCGCTCGGCGATCTCTGGCAGCCCGATCCCGCCCGGTCCGCTCCGGCGACGCTGCCGATAGCCGCCCAGTGGCGGGCCGCGGGCCGCGTCGAGCCCCCCGCGGCGATCGGCGACACGGCCAGACTGGCCGGGACCGATGCGAACGCGGGCCGGGCCTGACGACGGCCCATTCCGGCGCAGCATCGTCCCCGGCGCCCCGACTACACTGTGCGGCTTGGGCGGCAGGCTGCCGACCGCCCTCTCCCCGTGGTCCGGTCCGCAGAGCATGGAACGCCGTCGCTCCCCGTCCGCCCGCCGCCCCG
>VGYP01000084.1 GCA_016872955.1 Planctomycetota bacterium | reverse complement strand
GACACACCGATCCTTGGAGCAACCGGCTACCCAAAAGTAGATTCAACCCAACCCCAGCGCTGCATTTTTCAGCCGCCGCGCGCTGCCCTTTTCAACCGGCGTTCACAGGCCAGTTTCGAGGCCTCGGTGCCGAGGTTGCTGCCCTTGAAGACGGTCATGCACCGCTGCACGAGTTCGGCCGCCCGGGCGGGGTCGGCGTCCTCGTCAAGCATGCGGTGGCCGTGGGCCTCGGTTTTCTCCGCCACGAACATCGCCTCGGCGGCGAGTGCCTTGTCCGTATTGGCCATCAATCCGCGAGTCTACTTCAGGGCCGCCCCGAAGGCCGCTTCGTCGCGGAGCAGCGGCGAGCACCGCGCCGGGGGCGGCCCGCACCGCCGTCACCACGGCCGGCTGGGCCTGAAACGGAGAGCCGCGGTAGAGGCACTATCCCGTGTGGTCGAAAAGCATGCAGTGGGGATGCCCTGGAAGTCCGTCGCCCCGTCGACACGGGCACCCTCAAGCACCGTGAAGGTGACCCCGAGTTGCGCCGCCTTGGGCCGGAGTTCCTCCGAGGACCCTCCCTGGGCGTGGGCGCCGATGACCGTCAGACCCAGGGGCCGAGCGTCTTGTGCAGTTCCTCGAGCATTGGCATGCTGCGGATGCCGAGGGAACAGTTGAGGCCGCAGAACTCAAGCAGGACGACGCGATTGGCGAAGCTCTTCTCCGACAGGGCCGGCCCCGAGACGAGACCACCGGGGCGAATCGCCGCCGACGTCACCTCCATGTTGAACTTGGCCACGGCGGCCTGACCGCAGACGACCATGACCAGCCCGAGCGACCGGGAGACGAGCCGCATCACCAGGCGCGGCGGGGAAAGGGGGAGATGGGTACCGGGCACTGCGGAAGCGTCCCGACCAGGCTCGTGCATCCGGGGAGACTATCCGACGCGGGCCGGCGGGCGTTCGCCGGTCCGGGTGAGTCCCGGGGAGCCATTCGGGAGGCCTCCGGGGAGCCACGGATTCATCGCCACCCCGACCATGATGCCTCCTATAATCGTTGGCTGCGGCGGACCCTTGTCTTCGGCCTGACCAGCGGCCGGCACGGCCGCCCGCGGGTATCTCCCGGTGCTGCTCCATGTCCACGCTCGTGATCGTCCTCGGCGACCAACTCGACCGCGCCGCCGCCGCTTTCGACGGCTTCGATCCGGCATTGGATCGCGTCTGGATGGCCGAGGTGGCCGAGGAATCGACGCACGTCTGGACGCACAAGGCGCGGATCGCCGTGTTCTTGGCGGCCATGCGACATTTTCGCGACGCGCTCCTGGCCGAGGGCGTCCGCGTCGACTACACGTCGCTCTCCGGTCGGCCGCGGCCAGACGAACCGCCCACACTGGCCGCCGCCTTGGCCGCCAGCCTGGCTGCCGCGCGTGCGGCGGGCACGATGCCAGGGCGACTCGTCATGGTCGAGCCCGGCGAGTGGCGGGTGCGTCGGGCACTCGAGGCCGCGGCTCGGGAGGCGGGTGTGCCCCTGGAGGTCCGGATCGACCGGCACTTCTTCACGACGGTCGACGAGTTCGCGGACCATGCCCGGGGTCGCAAGCAACTGCGCCTGGAATATTTCTACCGGCCCCTGCGGGAGAAGTTCGGGGTCTTGATGGACGACGGCGAGCCGGCCGGCGGGCAGTGGAACTACGACGCCGAGAACCGGGGCTCGTTTCCGAAGACGGGTCCCGGCCCGCTGCCGACGCCGCGGCGGTTCGAGCCCGATCCCCTGACGCGCGAGGTGCTGGCACTCGTGGATGAACGCTTCGCCGCGCATCCGGGTGGCCTCGACCACTTCGATTGGCCCGTCACTCCGGCCGATGCACGGGCCGCGCTCGACGATTTTTTGGCTCACAGGCTCGCCAATTTCGGCCGCTACCAGGACGCGATCTGGACGGGCGAGGCATGGCTCTGGCACTCGCGGCTCTCGCAGGCCATGAACATGAAGCTGCTCTCCCCGCGGGACGTCGTGGCCGGCGCCGAACGGGCCTGGCGAGAGGGTCGGGTGCCGCTGGAGGCGGCGGAGGGTTTCATCCGGCAGGTGCTCGGCTGGCGGGAGTACGTCCGCGGCGTGTACTGGCACTTTATGCCGGAGTATCTCGACCGCAACTCGCTGGCCGCCGAGGCACCGCTGCCGGCCTTCTACTGGTCGGCCGACACGGAGATGAACTGCCTCAAGGACGCGATCAGCCAGACGCTCGACGTCGGCTACGCCCACCACATCCAACGACTGATGGTGACCGGGCTGTTCGCGATGCTCCTGGGTGTGAGGCCCCAGGACGTGCACCGCTGGTATCTGGCCGTCTACGTCGACGCCGTCGAGTGGGTCGAACTGCCCAACACGCTTGGTATGAGCCAGTTCGCCGACGGCGGCGTGATGGCCTCCAAGCCGTACTGTGCGACCGGTGCCTACATCGACCGGATGAGCAACGCCTGCCGCGGCTGCCGCTACGACCCCAAGCGGGCGACGGGTCCGGACGCCTGCCCGTTCACGACGTTGTACTGGGACTTCCTGGCCCGACACTCGAAACGGCTGGCCCGCAACCAGCGGATGGCGATGCAACTGAAGAACGTGGCCCGCAAGCCGGCCGACGAACTGGCGGCGATCCGTCGGCAGGCCGACGGGTTCAAGGAGGCCTGGGGCTGAGCGGTCGGCGAGCCTCGGGCGTGGGCAGCAGTTCCACCGGCTGCGTAACCGCGGGGCCCGGCGACATGTCTCCATCGGGGACCGCGACCCGCGTGGTCGGCCGGTCGCCGCCGGTGGCCAGCACGCTGCGGGTGCCGTCTGGGGCGACGTCCGCGGTGGCCGGGGCCGCGGCGGGGTCCGGGTCGAGCGTGAAGGCATTGGGGTCGGCCGGGCTCGGGGCGGCGGCGGTGGCTCGGCGGGCCGTGTCCGGAGCCGGAGCCGGCGGCCCACGTCGGGTCGCGGCACCTGCCTGCACCGGAGGACGCGGCGGCGTCGTCGCGATCGCGGGGGGACTGCCGAGCGGCACGCCGGCTCGCAGCATGCGGCGCACGGTGGCGGGGCGCGGCACCGGCGGCTCGGGCACGAGCGGCGCGATTTCGGCGACCAGGGCCTCCGCGCGGGCGGCCCTCGCCTCGGCGATCGACATCCGGGCGTACCGGCGCTCGGCAACTCGGTTGGCGACGCGCTCGCCGCGCGGCGGCACCGCGACCGCGGTCGCAGGAAAGGGGCTCAGCGGGCCCGGCGGCGAAAAAATCACCGACAGCACCGGCAGCCAGGCGAGCCGTGAGCGAAATCCTGTCGATCCGGGAGCGAAGCTGGGCATGAGGTCTGATCCTCGTCGGGGGCGGCTGTCGAACGCGATTGCCGCGATCGCATCATTGTGCCTACAGTGGGACTCCGACCGCAACTTTTCCTGAATCCGCGATGACGTCCTACAGCCTCACCCACCTGCGGCAGCTTGAGGCCGAGAGTATCCACATCATCCGGGAGGTGGCTGCCGAGTTCGGAAACCCGGTGATGCTCTATTCCATCGGCAAGGATTCCGCGGTCATGGTGCGGCTGGCGGAAAAGGCCTTCCACCCTGCCAAGCCCCCCTTTCCACTGATGCACATCGACACGACCTGGAAGTTCCGGGACATGTACCGGCTGCGGGACGAATACGTCGCCAAGGAGCTGGGCTTCAAGTTGCTCGTGCACGTCAACGAGGAGGGCAGGGCCAAGGGGATCAACCCGATCACGCACGGCAGCAAGGTGCACACCGACGTGATGAAGACGCAGGCTCTCCGCCAGGCGCTCGACAAGCATCGCTTCGACGCAGCCTTCGGTGGCGCCCGCCGCGACGAGGAGAAGTCGCGGGCCAAGGAGCGTGTGTTCTCGTTCCGCGACGGGTTCCACCGCTGGGACCCCAAGAACCAGCGGCCCGAACTCTGGAACCTCTACAACACGAAGGTCCGCAAGGGAGAGAGCATCCGTGTGTTCCCGCTCTCCAACTGGACCGAACTCGACGTCTGGCAATACATCCACCTCGAAAAGATCCCGATCGTGCCGCTCTACTTCGCCGCCGAGCGACCGATTGTCTGGCGGGACGGCGTGATGATCATGGTGGACGACGACCGGCTGCCGCTGAAGCCGGAGGAGCAGCCCGAGATGCGGCGGGTCCGGTTCCGCACCCTCGGTTGCTATCCGCTCTCCGGGGCGGTCGACTCCACCGCCACGACGCTGCCCGAGATCATCCAGGAGATGCTCCTGACCACGTTCTCGGAGCGGCAGGGGCGGCTGATCGACACCGACGAGGCGGGGTCGATGGAGAAGAAAAAGCGGGAGGGGTATTTCTGACATGCGATCCTGCCGATGCAGCGGACCGCTTTGCGGCCGCTGAACGGCACTCACGCGAAGGGGCTGACGGTGACCAGAGGGAACCCGAAGTTCACGATCGCCCCCGTCTACCGAGCCTCCGTGACCAACGACGTCTGATCGCTCCGAGACACGAACCATGTCCCACCAATCGGCGCTGATCGCCACCGACATCGACGAATACCTCGCGCAGCACGAGCGGAAGGAGTTGTTGCGGTTCATCACCTGCGGCAGCGTGGACGACGGCAAGAGCACGCTCATCGGCCGGCTTTTCTACGAGTCGAAGATGATCTACGAGGATCAGCTGGCCGCCATCAAGAAAGACACCTCCCGCTATGGCACCACCGGCGAAGAGGTCGACCTCGCGCTGTTCACCGACGGCCTCGAGGACGAGCGGCAACAGGGCATCACGATCGACGTGGCCTACCGCTACTTCTCCACCGACAAGCGGAAGTTCATCATCGCCGACACGCCCGGCCACGAGCAGTACACGCGGAACATGGCGACGGGAGCCTCGACCGCCGATCTGGCGATCATCCTCGTCGATGCCCGGCACGGCGTGCTGCCGCAGACGAAGCGCCACTCCTTCATCGTCTCGCTGCTCGGGATCCGCCACATCGTGGTGGCCATCAACAAGATGGACATCGTGGGCTACGACCAGGTGGTCTTCGAGCGGATCAAGCGGGACTACGTCGAGTTCGCCTCCCGGCTCGAGCTGCCCGACGTCCACTTCATGCCGATCTCGGCGCTCAAGGGGGACAACGTCGTCGTCCCCAGTCCCGCCATGCCTTGGTACACCGGCTCGCCGCTGATGCCGCTGTTGGAGACGGTCTACATCGGCTCCGACCGCAACATGGAGGATTTCCGGTTTCCCGTGCAGTACGTGCTGCGGCCGAACCTCGACTTCCGGGGCTTCGCCGGCACCGTCGCCAGCGGCATCATCCGCACGGGCGACGAGGTCATGTCGCTGCCCTCGCGGAAGCGGAGCCGCGTGAAATCGATCGTCACCTTCGACGGTGAACTGGAGGAGGCCTTCGCGGCCCAGTCGGTGACCCTGACGCTCGAGGATGAGATCGACTCCAGCCGCGGCGACATGCTCGTGCGGCCGGGTAACGTGCCCAAGGTCGACCAGCGGTTCGACGCGATGGTGGTCTGGATGGCGGAGGAGCCGCTGGTGCCCGGCAAGGAGTACCTCTTCAAGCAGACCTCGAAGGTCGTGCCGAGCCGCGTCGCCGCGCTCCGCTACCGGGTGGACATCAACACGCTCCACCGCGAGCCGGCGCCGACGCTGGCTCTCAACGAGATCGGCCGCTGCGGCATCACGCTCTCCGCGCCGATCGCGTTCGACGCCTACCGCCGCAATCGTGCTACCGGCGGCTTCATCATGATCGACCGGCTCACCAACGCCACGGTGGCGGCTGGCATGATCCTCGATCGGGAGCCGGCCGACGGCCGCAAGGACCACTGGGAGGACGAGCCGGCCGTGGCCGGCCAGCAGTCGGCGGCCGGCGACGTCACCTGTGACGAGCGGGCCGCGCGGTTCGGCCAGCAGCCGGTGACCGTGCTGTTCACCGGCCTGCCGGGTGCGGGCAAGACGTCGCTCGCGCGGGGGGTGGAGCGACGGCTGTTCGACGCCGGCCACGCCGTGACTGTGCTCGACGGCCAGGCGATGCGGCAGGGCATCTCCCGCGACCTGGGATTCTCCGCCAACGAGCGGAGCGAAAACCTCCGCCGCTCGGCCGAGGTGGCCCGGCTGTTCAACGAGGCGGGCATCATCTGCCTGGCGGCCTTCGTCGCGCCCGACGCCGGCGTCCGCGACAAGGCGGCCGAGCGGGTCGGCTGCGGACGGTTCCTGGTCGTGCACGTGTCGGCCCCGGTCGAGGTCTGCCGGGCCCGCGACACCAGCGGCGGCTACGCCCGGGCCGACGCCGGCGAGATCTGCGAGTTCCCGGGCGTCTCGGCCCCCTACGAGCCGCCCGCGCAGCCCGACCTGGTCGTGCCGTCGCACGAATGGCCGCTGCCGCGGAGCGTCGAGGCGGTGCTGGGACTGCTGGGCGAGCGAGGCGTCATCTGATCCCGCCGCCGAGCTCGAAACGGCAGCGGCCCGACCCGATCGAGAAGATGATGCGGCCCGCCCCGCGCCGCCGTTTTCAACCGCCGTCAACACCTGCGGCTGCGACGAATCCGGCCCCCACCATGCTCGGCCGGCCGGCACCCGCCGGGGCGTGCGGGACGTCAGGGCACGCGGGCGAGCGCCTGGGCGAGGTCGTCGATCAGGTCCTCGGGATCCTCGAGGCCGACGCTCAGTCGCAGGAAGCCGGCGCCGATGTCCTCGGGGTAGTTGAGGACGCCGAGGTCAGGCCGGTCGCCCTCCTGGGGGTAGTACTGCACGAGCGACTCTGCGTGGCCCAGGCAGACGGCGTGCGTGATTACCCGCAGCGACCGCAGGAAGGCGAACACGCCCTCCGGATCGGTCTTCAGGATCACGTTCATCATGCCGCCGAAGCCGCTCATCTGCCGCGTGGCGACGGCGTGCTGCGGGTGGCTCTTGAGGCCTGGATAGCGGACCGCGTGCACCTTCGGGTGGGCCTCCAGGAAGTGGGCCACCCGCAGCGCGTTGTCGCAGTGCCGCGGCATGCGCAGCGGAAGCGTGACACAGCTGCGCATCATCAGCCAAGCGTCGACCGCGTTGATCGTGGCGCCCAGGTGGATGCTGGCCGCGTCGCGAATGCGGGTGATCAGGTCCTGGCGGCCGATCACGGCGCCCCCCAGGCCGTCACCGTGACCGTTGACGTACTTCGTGAGGCTGTGCATCACGAGGTCGGCCCCCAGCTCGAGCGGCTTTTGCATCACCATCCCCGAGAAGGTGCTGTCGACGCTGATCAGCGCGCCGGCCGTCTTGGCCAGCGACGCGATGGCGGCGATGTCGGAGCAGAGCGTGGTCGGATTGGCCGGCGTCTCGACGTGCACGAGCTTCGTCATGGGCCGGATCGCCGCCCGCACCGCATCGAGGTCGGTCGTGTCGACCAGCGTCACCTCCACGCCGTACCGCTTGGCGAGGTGCTCGACGAGCAGACCGTGGATGCCGATGTAGCAGATTCGCGAGCTGACGATGTGGTCGCCGGTGCCCAGCAGCGTGAAGAAGGCGCCCCCTACCGCGGCCACGCCGCTGGCGAACACGACACAGTCCTCGCCCCCCTCGATGGCGGCCAGCCGCTCCTCCAGGTACCGGGCGTTGGGATGCCGCGACCGCGGATAGTTGAAGGCGTGGGTATTCTCCCAGTCGAACGACTCGGCCAGTGTCTCGGAGTCGTCGTTGAGGCGGAAGCTGTTGGCCATCACGATTGGGCGGCGGATGGCACGGGTCTCGGCGTCGACGCCCTCGCCGCAATGGATCGCGCGGGAGGCTGGGCGGAGGCGGCGGGCGTCGTCGGGCGGCAGGTCCATGGCGGCTTCCGTCAGGGTGAGGGGGAGCGGGGTGGGGGCGGGTCGGCGTGGGGTGGCGCGGCCATCACCTTGACGGCCGCCGCCGCGATCACCAGGCAGAGGAACAGCGCAGGCAGCCCGCCGAGGTTGGAAAGAGCCCGAATGCCCTCCAGGCCCGTCATGATCCAGCAGAACACGGCGATCAGCCCGCCCCAGGCGATCTTCACGGCGGTGCCCGCCTCGCCCCCGTCGGGTGAGATGCCGACGGAACTGATGTTCGCCATCGTGTCGGTGATGCCGTCGGCGGTCGTCACGAACGACAGGAAGGCCGTCACCAACAGCGTTGGGATCAAGAGTGACGCCAGCGGCAGCCGGCCCAGGAAGGCGAACAGCACCCGGGTCGGGTCGCCGGCGTCCAGCAGGGCGGCCAGGTTGGCGTGCTCGAAGAGTTCCATGTGGACGATGGCGCCGCAGATGACCGCCATCCAGGTGCCGGTGAACAAGGCCGGCAGGAGCACGTTGAATCCCAGGAAGGCCCGCACGGAGTAGCCGCGGGCGATCCGGCCCAGGAACACGCCCATGATGGGTGCCCAGGCGAAGAAGGCGGAGAACATCATCTGCGTCCAATCCCGCGGCCAGCGGGCGGTGCCGGCGGCCCCGGCCAACGCGTCGGTGCGGAGCACCTTGGGGAAGTAGTCACCCAGGAACAGGCCCAGGCCCTCGACGGCGAAGTCGAGGATGAACTGCGTCGGGCCGAGCAAGAGGATCAGGCCCAACAGGCCAATCAGGAGGAGGGTGTTGACGTTCGCCACCCAGCGGATCCCCCGGGTGACGCCGCTGGCGGCCGCCACGACCGAGGCCGCCATCACGGCGGCGATCACGAGGCCCGTCAGCAGCCGCGTCGGCGGGCCGTCGATATCCAGCACATGCTGGATGCCGCCGGCGAGGATCAGGCTGCCGCCGGCCAGGGCCGCCGCGAGGGCCGCGACGAGGGCGTAGAGGCAGAGCACGTCGACCAGCGGGGCCACGGCAGCGGCCCGCCGGCCGCCGATCAGCGGCGCGAGGGGCGACGCCAGGCTGAAGGCCGCCCCCGCGTTGTAGTAAGCGAAGGCGAACATCAGGCCCACCACCGACGCGATCGCGTAGGGAGTAAAGGTCCAGTGCAAGAGCACCGTGGAGATCGCGAACCGGGCCGCCTCCGGGGAGAAGGACGTGATCCCCGACGGCGGGCTCTTCAGGTAGGAGAGCGGCTCGAAGGCGCACCAGAACAGGATGCCGGCGGCGATGTTGGTCGTGAGCACGACCGAGAACAGCTGCCAGGGCGTCAGCAGCCGCTCGGCGGCCGGTCCGCCCAGGATCGTCCGGCCGAACGACGAGGCGGCGATCGCGCCGCAGAGCACCACCATCCCCAACGCCGACAGCGACACGAGCCAACCCCAGGCGTCGCAGGCCCATCCGTGGGCGGCGGCGACGGCGGCGGCGAACGCAGTGGGGTTCACCAGCTGGAGGCCCACGGCGGCCGCACAGAGCAGGAAGGGGGGAAAGAAGACGAGCGGCCGGATGTGGGTCATGACGGGAGTCGCTCGGGCGGCCGAGGGCCGCGGGTTCAGGGCCTGCCGGCGGCGAGCAGCCGGCCGATCCGCAGAAAGTCGATGGGCAGTCGCGTGTGGCCGTCGGCCGCCAGGTCAACGGCCGCCTCGGCGTAGGCCGGCACGAACTTGAAGCCGGCGCCGCAGAGGGGACCGCAGATCACGACGTTGTCGTGCTCGGGGTGCAGGTCGATGATCGGCACGTCGTCGGGCGTGTGGTCGTAGAGGCAGGTGCGGATGCCCAGCAGCGGGCCGTTGGCGTCGGGCATGAACGTCCGCAGGCCCGTCCGAATCAGCGCCTCGTCGCGGGCGTCGGGCCGGCGATCGAAGGCGTCTGGGTCGACCTCGTCGCCGTACCAGTGGAGGCCGATCTTGAAGCCCGGCACGTCGGTCATCATCGGAAAGCCGTAATAGATGCCGGGCTCGTCGTCGATGCACCAGCAGGGCATCGACGACGGACCGAAGGCGGCGACGTTCCGCCGCGGCCAGACCCAGCCGAAACTCATCCGGTTGGCCGTCATCCGGATGCCCAGGTCGGCCAGGAGTTTGCCCGTCCAGGGACCGGCGCAGAGCACGAGCTTTCCCGCCGAGAACCGTCCTCGCGTGGTCTCCACCTCCACGCCCCCGGCGCTGGCCCGCCAGCCCTTGACCTCGGTGCTGCCCTCGACGACCCCACCCCGCAGCATCGCCGTCCGCACGAAGCTCGTGACGGCCAGTTCGGGACGCAGCAGGGCCCCGGCGGGATCCCAGGCTGCCCAGCAGTATTCCGCCAGTTGAAACTGCGGGTAGCGGCACCGGAGCTCGGCGTGGTCGAGCCGCTCGAAGCGTCCGGTGTCGGTGGCGTACGCGGCCGCCGGCGGGGCCCGATGGATGTCGAGGAAGCCCGTCGTGACCATGATCTCGGGCTGGGCCGACTCCGCCACGATCTCCCGCCACAGCTCGTAGGCGCGGAGGATGATGCCTTCGTAGGGGCTGCCGATGTAGGGGGCGATCTTGGTCTGCCGCGAGTTGCCGTGCGAGCCGCCCATGGCGTGCGGCACGGCAAATCGCTCCAGGCCCAGCACCCGCAGGCCCCGGCGGGCGAGGTGCCAGACGGCCGGGGCCCCCACGCCCCCCACGCCCACCACAATCACGTCGTACGTCGTCGGCATGGCGAGACTGCTCTGGGATGATGCGGCACGCGACGGGTGCGTCCTGTCGTGCAGGCCGAGGTAGAATACACGGGGCGCCGCCGCGGCAGCGCCGACTGCTTCCTGTGA
>VGYP01000083.1 GCA_016872955.1 Planctomycetota bacterium | reverse complement strand
CGGCGGAGCGTGCCGAACTTCACGGCCGCGGTCAGGCTCGCGCGGACCGGCAAGCTTGGCCAGCTGACGCGGCTCAACGCCTCCGTCTACGAGCCGGTGCTCGACAACGACTGGTTGCCGGCGGAGAAGACACCGCCCAAGGATCAGTGCGACTGGAACCTGTGGCTCGGCACGGCCCCCTGGCGGCCCTACAACCAGCTCTACGTGAAGGGGAAGTGGCGGGGCATCTACGATTTCGACTCGGGTGCGCGGCTGCTCGATTGGGGCGCCCACACCGTCGACCTCTGCCAGTGGGCCAACTCCGCCGACGACACCGGGCCGATCGAGTTCGCGCCGCAGGAACAGGGCATCGAGTGCCGCTACGCCAGCGGTGTGACGCTGTTCCTCGACTTTCTCAAGACGCCTTTCGGCGACCGCGGCCCACGCTGGAACACAGCGCTGGGCACCTGCCCGGTGAAGTTCATCGGCAGCGAGGGCTGGGTGGAGACGGGCGACGCCGGCGGCATCGACGCTTCGAACGACGGTCTGCGGGCCGAACTGCCGCCGGCGCAGGCGGTGGCCAAGGGACTCGACGCGGCGCTGCACGCCCGCAACTTCTTCGATTGCGTCAAGTCCCGGCAGCAGACGGTCTGCAATCCCGTCGTGATGCGTCGCAGTCACGTCGCCTGTCACGCCGCCGCGATCGCCTGGATCCTCGGCCGGACGCTGGCCTTCGATCCGGCGCGGGAGGTGTTCACGAAGGCGGGCGGGCTCGACGAGGAGGCCAATGCCCTGTGCAGCCGTCCGGAGCGCGACCCGTGGGCGTGAGCCGTGCCGCCGGCGGTGGGTCGGGCCGTGGTCGTTGAGGGCGGCCCGGGGGGTGGGTAGACTCTCGACGCCCGAGTCGTTTCGCTCGACCGACAGCCTTCTCGCACCGGAGCCGACCAGCATGAAGTCCATCGTGCGACTCTCCTCGCCCCTCGCGCTGGCGGCCGCGTGTCTTTTGGTCGCGGGCTGCGGCGCTCGCGATGGTGATGGCGGGCCGAGCGGCGGCCGGACGCTGCCGCCGGTCAAGGTCGTCGCCTTCGACGAGGCGCAGGCGGTGCTGCAGGGCATCGCCGACGGCACGGTCGTGGGCACGGTCGTGCAGAACCCCTTCCAGTACGGCTATCAGAGCGTCACGACGCTGCACGCCCTCACGCAGGACAAGGCCGACGCCATCCCCGAGTCGAAGTTTATCAACATCCCGGCCCGCGTCGTGCTGGCCGACGAATCCCGGGCGGAGTTCGCTGGCGCCGAGGTGGTGCCGGTGGCGACCTTCCGGTCGGAGCTGAAGAAGCTGCTCGCGGGGGGTGGCTCGGCGGCCACGGGCGAGGGGCCCGACTACGCCTTCATCACCAACGGCGTGGCCGACTTCTGGACGATCGGCAAGGTGGGGGCCGAGAAGGCCGCCGCCGACCTGGGCGTCAAGTCGACGGTGATCATGCCCAGCTCGATCACCGACCAGACCCGCAAGATCGAGGACCTGCTCACGCGGGGCACCTCCGGGATCGCCATCAGCCCGATCAATCCGGCGAACCAGGGGGAGGTGCTCGGCAAGGCGGCCGCCGCGACCAACCTGATCACGCACGACAGCGACGCCCCCGATTCGCCCCGTAAGGTCTACATCGGGATGGACAACTACGAGGCCGGGCTCGTCTGCGGCAGGCTCACCCGCGACGCCCTGCCCGACGGCGGCAAGATCATGCTCTTCATCGGCCGGCTCGACCAGGACAACGCCCAACGGCGGCGGCAGGGCTGCATCGACGGCATCCTGGGCCGGGAGCCCAACCCCTCCCGGCGCGACGACCCGGGCACGGAGATCAAGAGCGACGACGGGAAGTACGTGATCCTCGGCACGCTGACCGACCAGTTCGACCGGGCCAAGGCCAAGGCCAATGCCGAGGACGCGCTCCTGCGGCATCCCGACGTGGCCGCGATGGTGGGCCTGTTCGAATACAACCCGCCGCTGATCCTCGAGGCTCTGGAGCGGGCCGGCCGGCTGACGCGGCCGGCGGCCAAGTGAGCTCCGCCGTGGTGCCGCTGGTCGAGGTCCGCGGCATCTCGAAGCGGTTTCCGGGGGTGCGGGCGCTGGAACAGGTCTCGCTTTCCGCAACGCCGGGCGAGGTGCTCGCGCTGATCGGCGAGAACGGCGCCGGCAAGTCGACGCTCCTCAAGATCCTGGCCGGCGTGCAGCCCCCCGACGCGGGCGAGATTCTCGTCGATGGCCGGCCCGTGAGGTTTCGCGGCGTGGAGGATGCGCTGGCCCGCGGCATCGCGCTGATCCATCAGGAGCTCAACCTCGCCGACAACCTCGACCTCGCCGGCAACATCTTCCTGGGACGCGAGCCGCGGCGGGCCGGCCTGCTGCGGAGGGCCAAGATGCACCGCGAGGCGGCCACGTGGCTGGGGATGGTCGGGCTCGACCTCGATCCGGCCACCCCGCTGGTCGATCTGCCGATCGGCCGGCAACAGCTGGTGGAGATCGCCAAGGCACTCTCCACCAACGCCCGCCTCCTGATCATGGACGAGCCCACCAGTTCCCTGTCGGTCCACGAGACGGAGACGCTGTTCGACGTCGTCCGTGACCTACGTCGCCGGGGCGTGAGCGTGATCTGGATCTCACACCGGCTCGGCGAGGTGCGGAAACTGGCCGACCGGGTGGAGGTGCTGCGTGACGGCCGGAACGCCGGCGGCATCGCAGACCGTGCCGACATCGACCATGACCGCATGATCAGGATGATGGTCGGCCGCGACATCGATCGCCTGGCCCGGCGGCCCAGCCACTCGCCCGGCGCGACCGTGCTGGCGGTGAAGGGCCTGCGGACGCCGGCCCATCCCGCCCATGCCGTGTCGCTTGAGGTGCGGGCCGGGGAGATCGTCGGCATCGCCGGGCTGGTCGGGGCCGGCCGCACGGAACTGCTGACGACGATCTTCGGCATCACGCCGGCCGCGGCCGGTGAGGTATGGCTGGGAGGGCAGGCCGTCACGCTCCGCTCGCCGCTCGCCGCGATCCGCGCTGGGATCGCGCTGGTGCCCGAGGACCGCAAGCAGCAGGGGCTCGTGCTGGAGATGGCGGTGCGGGAGAACATGTCGCTCGTCACCCTCTGGCCGGAGAGCCGGGCGGGCTTCATCGACGGTCAGGCAGAGCGGCGGCTAGCGGCGGAGATGATCCCCGCGCTGGCCATCAAGACGCCGGGTGATCGCCAGGCGGTGCAGTTCCTGTCGGGCGGCAACCAGCAGAAGGTGGTGATCGCCAAGTGGCTGGCGATGAAGCCCAAGGTGCTCCTGCTCGACGAGCCCACGCGGGGCATCGACGTCGGCGCAAAGGCCGAGATCTACGACCTCATCCACCGGCTCGCAGGCTCGGGCCTGGCGGTGCTCTTCGTGTCGAGCGAGATGGAGGAGATCCTCTCCCTCTCCGACCGGGCCCTGGTGATGCACGAGGGGCGGCTGGCCGGGGGGCTGGACCGCGGGGACCTGACCGAGGAGAACGTGATGCGGTTGGCGGCCGGCGGGCCGCTGGGGAGGATGTCGGCATGAGCGAGCAGCTGGCGGGCCGGGCACCGGTGCTGGGGCGGATGCTCCGGGGCCTGGTCTCCCCGAAGATCGTGGGCATCATCGGCCTGTTGACGGCGGTCTGCCTCTACACGGCCCTGGCCAGCGACAACTTCCTGCGGGTCAACAACGTCGAGAACATCGTCCACCGCACGGCCCTATTCGGCATCCTCTCGATCGGCGTCGCTTTCGTGATCATCACCGGCGGCATCGATCTCTCGATCGGGTCGGTCGTCTGCCTGGTGGGCGTGCTGCTCCCCTGGCTCCTGGTCGAGCACGGCTGGAGCGTGCCCGCCGGCGTGGGCTTCGTGCTGGCGTTGGGCGCGGTCATCGGCCTGGTGCACGGGCTGCTGGTGACGAGGCTCGGCCTGCAGCCCTTCGTGGTCACGCTCTGCGGCCTGCTCATCTACCGGGGCGTAGCCCGGGGGCTGACGCAGGACCAGTCGCAGGGGTTCGGCACGGCCTTCAAGGGTCTGCGATCGCTGGCCACCGCGCGGTTTCCGATCTTCGGTGACGGCGGGTTCCAACTGCCCGCGACGACGCTCATCTTCCTGGTCATCGCGGTGCTGGCCGCGGTGTTCTTGAACCGCACCGTCTGGGGGCGGTATCTGCTCGCCCTGGGCTGCAACGAGCAGGCGGCCCGCTACTCCGGCATCGACACCGGCCGCATGAAGCTGCTGGCCTACGTGATCTCAAGCACGCTGGCCGCCCTCGGCGGGATGCTCTTCGTGCTCGATATCAACGCCGCCCAGCCGAGTGATTTCGGCAACTTCTACGAACTCTACGCGATCGCCGCGGCGGTGCTCGGCGGCTGCTCGCTGAGGGGTGGTGAGGGCTCGATCCTCGGCCTGCTCGTCGGCTCGGCCCTGATGGTCGTGCTCTCCAACATGATCAACCTGGTGCACCCGCGGTATCAGAACGTCGAGTTCGCGATCATCGGCGGCGTGATCCTGGCCGGTGTGATCGCCGACGAGCTCGTGCGGCGCGTCTCGCGGCGGCGGCCGGCGGCATGAGCCGCACCGCCGTCGAGCCACCGGGCGGCCGCGGTGGAGAGGCGCCGCACTTCGGTCCGGCGACGGCCATGTTCGTGGTCGTGTCGAGCATGGTCGGCACGGGCGTGCTCACGACCAGCGGCTTCACGGTCCACGCCACCGGCAGCAACCAGGCCATGCTGCTCGTGTGGGTGGTCGGCGGCGTGCTGGCGGCGTGCGGTGCGCTGTCGCTGGCGGAACTAGCCGCCGCGCTGCCGGAATCGGGGGGCGACTACATCTTCCTCCGCGAGGCCTACGGGCCGCTGGCGGGATTCCTGGCTGGCTGGGTCTCGTTTCTGGTCGGTTTCGGCGGGCCGATCGCCGCCTCCTCGGCCGCCGCCGCGAAGTATCTCGTGGCACCGCTGCAGCTCCGGGGGGAGGTGGCGGCGGGCACGGAAGGCGGGTTGGCCACAGCCGTGATCGTCGGGCTGGCAACCGTGCACTGTCTGGGTCGGCGGGCGACGATCCGGGCGCAGAGCAGCATGACGGCCGCCAAGATCGCGATCCTCGCGACGCTCGCCGGCGCGGGCGTGGTGGCCGGTCGGGCGGGCTGGGTGAACCTCGCCGACCGTCCGCCGCTCTCGCCGGGCCTGCTGGTGGCGATGGCCTCGTCGCTGGTCTACGTCTCCTATGCCTACACCGGCTGGAACGCGGCGGCCTACGTGGCCGGCGAGGTAGCGCGGCCCCATCGGGACGTGCCCCGAGCGATCCTGCTGGGCACGGGACTGGTGACCGGCCTGTATCTCGCGATCAACCTGGCCTACGCACTGGCCCTGCCGGCTGCGGATGTCGAGGCGATCGTGGCTGACCGCGGTCTCGACGCGGTCGCGCCGATCGCCCAACTCGCCGCGGAGCGGCTGTTCGGGCCGCGGGTGGCCGGCCCGTTGTCGGTGGCCGTCGGCCTGACGCTGCTGGCTTCGGTGAGCGCCTACGTGCTGACGGGGCCACGGGTGGCGGCCGCGATGGCGCGGGCCGGGCAGTTTCCGGCCCTGGCCGGCCGGTTGTCGGCGGATGGCACGCCGGTCGCGGCCACGCTGCTGCAGGCGGGCTGGGCGCTGGTTCTGCTTTGGACCGCGTCGTTCGAGACGATCCTGCTCTATGCGGGCCTGGGTCTGGCGGTCTTCTCGATGCTTTCCGTGGCGGCGGTGTTCGTGCTGCGGGTTCGGCGGCCCGATCTGCCGCGGCCGTTCCGCACGCCGGGGTATCCGCTCGTCCCCACGGTCTACCTGCTGGGCATGGGCATCCTCACGGCGGCGGTCGCCTGGGAGCGGCCGATCGTGGCGGCGGTGTCGATCGCGACGATCGCGGCCGGGGTGCCGCTGTGGTGGCTGACGACTGCAGCCCGGCGTGACCGGTCGCGGCGGCCGTGGTAAAACCCGGTTGCGCGTGGGCGACGATGGTCACAAGGTCGCGAGGAGGTAGGCATGCGAGGTTTGGGATGGCTGGTGACGATGCCACTCGTGGTGGTCGGCGGCGACCAGGCCGCGGCCCAGCCGGGTACGGCGGCCGAGCCGACCTTCCAGGTGACCTCCAAGAACGATCCCTCCAAGCCGGTGCCCGGCGGCGTCCGCTGGTTCGGCCGCGAGCACCAGAAGTGCCTGGCCCGCACCCGGGCCGCCGATTTCGACCTCTGCCTGCTCGGCGATTCGATCACGGCGATGTGGCCGGGAAATTTGTTCAACAAGTATTTCGGCGGCTATCGGCCGGCCAACTTCGGGATCGGCGGGGACCGCTGCGAGAACGTGCTCTGGCGGCTCCAGCAGGGGGAGCTCGCCGGCACCAAGCCCAAGGTGATCATGCTGTTGATCGGCACCAACAACCAGGGCATGAACACCGCCGAGGAAGTCGCTTGGGGCGTTGGGCTCGTGGTCAAGCGGCTCCGGGAGGTCTGTCCCGAGGCCAAGCTGCTCCTCGTCGGCGTCTTCCCGTCGCGGGGCACGCCCTATCCCAAGACCCGTTCGATCAACGAGGGCATCGCCTCGCTGGCCGATGGAACGACGATGCGCTTCGTCGATCCCGGCCTCACGATGCTCGACGAGGACGGGGCCATCCTGCCGGAGATCCTTTCCGACGGCGTGCACCTCACGCCCCGCGGGTATGCGATCTGGGGTGACGGCGTGGCCGACACGCTGGCCGCCATGATGGCCGAGTGAGCCACCGGTCGCAGCGTCGCCGGTGACCGTGTTGTCCCGGCCGGCGCCGCCGACCGTGATCCCGCGGGCATCCTGCATCACGATGCCGCCGTTGTTCTGCTCGATCGTGTTGCCGATCACCTGCGTGCCGGTCAGGAGCCCCTTGGCCACGATGACCTTCCCGGACAGCCGCGACACGGCCCCGCCGTGGATCAGGTTTGAACTGCCGGAAACCTCGTCGCCGATCCAGACGTTGCGGGCACCATCGAGCACGCCTCCGGCCCGCGGGCTCCGCAGGATCGCGTTCGAGACGACGCTCGTGCCCGTGTAGTCGCCGGGCAGGAACGTGATGCCCTGCCCGTTGCCGGCGAGGGCGGCCTTTCCGATGAACGATTCCCGGGAGCCACCCTGGAAGAGGACGCCGCTGCTGCCGAAGTTATTGATCGTGACGGGTCGGGTCGTGGGAAACTCGGCAAAGAGTGTCACGCTGCCAACGCCGCGGCCGTCGAGTCGCGTGCCGGCGTAAGACTCGACGGAGGCAGTCCGCTGGATGGTGATGCCCTTGAACAGTGTCGTTCCACCGACCATGTCGGAAAACTCGACGCTGCCCGAGGCGGCGAGCGTGAGTCAGGGGCACCGTCCAGTCTGCTGCCGAACCCGATCATGCCGCCGCCCCGAGGTTGATGGTGGCCGCCTCGACCACGAACCCGCCGTCAGCGCCCTTTGTGCGCACGGGGCTGCGTCCCGTGACCACGTCGGCACCCAGGCGGGTGCTAATCATGAAGGCCTGGCTTGCGGCGCCCGCGGTGACCGCAGCGAGATTGACCCCGTGCGGCCCCAGCATGATCCGATCGGTCGCACCCGTGCCCGCGACGACGATTCCGCGGAATCGGGGCAGCTGCGCCAGGCTGACCGTCACCGTGCCGGCCCGCGGGTTGACCACGAGACCCGGGCCGCTGCCGGTGAGCGGCCGGTCGGCCGCCACCGTCAGCACGAGCCTCCGGGTCGCGGGCAGGTACTGCGTCGCAAGGTTGCGGATCGTCGTGCCGGTGCCCGCGAGCTGCACCACGGGGCAGTGATCTACCATGCTCACGACGGTGTCTCACGTCACCACCTCAAGTATCACGTCGTTGCCGTCGCCGTCGATGTACGAGACACGCACGATGCCGACCGGCGAGTCGAAGAGCGTTCCCTCGGGTAGGCCCGCGAAGGTGTCCGTCACGGCAGCGGTACCACCGTTGTCGACGATTATCGCAGTGGTGACGACGGGCAGGGGGGGCGAGCCCACCCTGGAGAGTGCGGCCGAACGGAGATCGATCGTGGCGTTCGACGAGGCCGCTACCTGGATCTGCCCCCAGCCGTAGGACCCGAGCGTCAGGGTCACCTGGAAGGTGGCGGCCGGCGTGAGTGCGAGGTCGCCGACGATCACGCTGCCAAACAGGATCCCGTCGCTCGCCGTGAGCGTGCCGCTGTTACTGAACGGGGGCGTGGTCTGCAGAACGTGACACCGTCGTCGAAGTCGAGATCGAGCGAGGTGAGGCTGCCTGAGATGGCTGCCCCGAACGTTACAACCGCCCCGCGGAGCGCAACCGCCGGCACGGCGAGCGTCATCTCCTTCAGGTAGTTCTGGTCGCCGATGGTCGTGATCGACGGCCGGGCGATGGTCATGGTGCCGAAGACGCCCGGGAATCCCGGTGTCAACGCCTCTCTGTTCGTGATGTCACTGCCGTACGCCAACGCCCTCCTTATCCAGGCGCGCACTGAGTCATGCCCTCCCAAGGGTTGTCCACCGCAATCTCTTCCGAGACCGCCTCACCCCCAACCTCGCCGCCCACCACGACAGTGTCGGCAGCTCCGGCGGTGTCGGCGGCTACATCAGCGCTAACGACAGCGGTATCGGCCGTGCCCCCCGTCAGAATGCTGATTGCGACGAGGGCAATGACTTCACCCACGATTGTCTCGACCACGACAGCCCAAGGGGGCACGTGCTCGAGCCGCCCCGCGCCTTCCCGCCGCCCGCGTCGGCGGAGGATGCCGACGGTCCCACCGGCGCGAAATGGCCCACGGATTGACCGCGGCGCTGACCGCCCATGCCAGGCCCCTAGCCGTGGAACGCGAAGCCCGTTTGCAGCCGCTCGGGCGGCCGGTGAAGATGCCCGCCGGCGGCAGGCTTGTCCGTTCAGGAGCGGCAGCATGAAGACGCAGGGCTATCTCGGCATCGACGTCGGCACGCAAGGTCTGTCGGCAATCTTCGTCGACACGGAGTTTCGGATCCGGGGCACCGGCGAGGGCTTTTACGACATGGTGTCGGGGCTGGAAGCCGGTGCCTACGAGCAGCGACCGGCGGACTGGGAACGGGCGCTCGTGGCGGCGGTGGCCGGCCTGCGCCGCAGCCTGTCCGCCGCCGGCGTGGAGATGGAGGTCAGGGCGATCGGAATTTCCGGTCAAATGCATGGTGAGGTGCTCTGTGACCGGTCGGGAGAACCGCTCGGGCCGGCCCGACTCTGGTGCGACGGCCGCAACGAGGCTGAGGGGCACGAGCTGACCGAGTTGTTAGGCGTGAAGTGCCCGAAGCGGCTGACCGCATCGCGGTGGCTGTGGACGATCCGCAACCGCCCCGATCGGGCCCAGCAGGTGGCCCACCTGACCACGCCCGGCGGCTGGATCGCCCACCGGCTCACCGGCGGTTGGACGCTCGGCATCGGCGACGCCTCGGGCATGTTTCCCGTCGAGCAGCGGACTCTCGACTACGACGCGGTCCGGCTGGCCGACTTCGATGCACTCGTGGGCCGCTGCGCGGCTGGCCTCACGCTGCCGCCACTTGCGGACCTGTTGCCGAAGGTCCGTCGGGCGGGCGAAGACGCCGGCTCGCTCGATGCCCGGGGTGCCGCCCTGCTCGGGCTGCCCCAGGGCGTGCCGGTGACGGGAGCCGAAGGGGATCAGCCGGCAGCCTTGGCGGGCTCGCTCATCGCGGCGGCCGGCACGGTGTCGATGAGTTTCGGCACCAGCGTGGTGGCCAACTCCGTCGGCGACCGTCCGTTCGTCGGCGTCGACAAGGGCGTGGATCACTTCTGCGCCGTGGACGGCAAGCCGATCAACATGGTCTGGCTGCGGAATGGGACCACCGCAATGAACACGATCGTGGCGATGTTCGGTGGCGTGCTGGTCGGGGGCACCGATCCGTTCGCCGCCCTGATGCCTCTGGTGCTCGCGGCGCCGGACGACTGCGGCGGGCTCGCCGCCCTCCCCTTCATGGACGACGAGCCGGGCCTGGGCGTTTCCCGTGGCGGCACGGCCTGCCTGATCGGACTTGACGACACGAACGCCGCCCCGGGCAATGCGGCCAAGGCCATGCTCCTGGCCACGGTGTTCGATCTCAAGATGGGCAGCGACGTGCTCGACGGCCAGGGACATCCGCGGACGCAGATCGTGCTCTCCGGTGGGCTGGTCAAGACCCCGGCGCTCGGCCAACTCATCGCCGATGCCTGCCGGACGCCGGTCGTGATCCTCGACGGCGCCAGCGAGGGCAGCGGCTTCGGTGCCGCCTTGCTGGCCGCCTACCGCGACGAGCGGCAGGCCGGCAAGGACCGCTCTTGGGAGGCGTTCCTGGCAGGACATGCGCCGACCCCGGCCCACCGGTTTGCTCCGCGGGATGCCGCGGCGGCGACCCTCGAGCGGAGTTATGCCCGCCACCGCCGGCTCGTGGCCCTGCATCGTCATCTCGAGCAGGCCGTCGACGCCACGGGAGCGGGCCCAGCGTGAGCCTTGAGCAAGGCCGGCTCCCGTGTGTCGCTGGCTCGGGGGCGGCAAAATCGCCGCTCCGCGGTCCTTCGGATGGTCGCTGATGGCCGACGCGGCCATCAGCTCCTCGAGCGTTCGCCGACCCCCGTCGCCTACCTCGTCTGGTTTGCCAAAGCGTCGCTCCGGGCAACACCAATGCGCTCTCACTCGGGGCGGCTACCGCACCGCGAGCATGCGCTCGA
>VGYP01000082.1 GCA_016872955.1 Planctomycetota bacterium | reverse complement strand
CCCCGCGCGCCGATGATGGCGGTGTCGTTGCCCTCGGTGCCCCCGATCCGCAGGATGCGGTTGGAAATCGCGAAATCGATGCTCGCCGTCAGGACGACAGGGCCTTCGAGCCGCTCGACCCGGACATGTGTCTCAACGGGACGACGAAAAAACGAGGGCCGCAGGCGGCGCTGCATGGCTGGATTCCTTGCGAGAGAGAGCGTGCCTCGCCGGGCGATCTATCGCCGGCGGGGGCCCGGGAGTCAAGGAAAGGGTGCCGTCGTCAGGCGTCGTGGCCGCCCATGAATGGTTTCTTGAAACCGCCATAGACTGCAGCGGATGTCAGCGACCAGGATTCCTCCTCGCCCCCTCCGGCAGGTGAGCACGCACGTGACCGACATTCTTGCCGAAATCGTGGCCCGCAAGCGGCGGGAGGTGGCGGTAACCCGCGCCAGCGTGCCGCTGGCCGTGCTCGAGGCGGTCGTGGCATCGGCCCCGCCGGTGCGGGACTTCTTCGCCGCCGTCTCAACAGCACCGCCGCTGCGACTGATCGCCGAGTTCAAGCGTCGCAGCCCGTCGGCGGGCGAGATTCGCCCCGCGGCGACCGTGGCGGAGGTCGCCGCGGCCTATGCCGGCGGCGGAGCCACTGCCCTCTCCGTGCTCACGGATCACGCCGGCTTCGGCGGCAGCCTCGCCGACCTGGAGGCGGCCCGTCGCGCGGTCGATCTGCCCGTGCTCCGCAAGGAGTTCGTCGTCGACTTTTATCAGGTCGTCGAGGCCCGGGTGCACGGTGCCGATGCGGTGCTCCTGATCGCCGAGTGCCTCGACGACTGCCACCTGCGGAGCCTGTTTCGCGCGGTCCTCGACCTGGGCATGACGCCCCTGGTGGAACTGCACAACGCGGAGAACCTGTCCCGCGTGCTCGACCTCGGGGCGACGCTCATCGGGGTCAACAATCGCAACCTCAAGACCATGACCACCGACCTTGATCACGTGCTCGCCCTTCGCGAGCGCGTGCCGGCCGGGGTGGTGCTGGTGGCCGAGAGCGGCATCAAGACCCGGGCCGACGTCGAGCGGCTCGAAGCGGCCGGGATCGACGCCATGCTCGTGGGCGAGTCCTTGCTCGTGCAGCGCGACCCGGGGGCCGCGGCGGCCGCCCTCCTGGGCCGCACGCCGTGACCGGCCGGGGGCCGATCCCGTCGCCCCCGCGCTGGCGACTGCATGGAACCGGGGGCAGCATGCCCGTGTCCCGCGCCGCGGGCGGCGCATGTAGCCGAGACCCCGTCAGCCGGCGGCGATGAACCGGTAGCCGGTGCCACGCACGGACAGAAAGTGAACCGGCTTCGAGGGGTCCGCCTCGAACGACTTCCGCAGCGCTAGCATGAAGGTGTCGACCGTCCGCGTCGCGGGGGCACGGCTGAGGCCCCAGACGTTTTCGAGCAGTTCCTTCCGGGACACGACCTTGCCCTCGTGCTCGACGAGGTAGCGCAGCAGCTTCATCTCCAGGCTCGTCAGCCGGACCGGCTGGCCGTGCACCCGCACCTCCCAGGTGTCGAAGTTCACCTCCGCCGTGCCGAATCGGTAGGCGACATCGGCCGGCGGTCCGGCCACCGCCCCACCGCCGCCGGCGCGCTCGCCGCGGCCGCGGCGGCCGCTCAGGCTGCGGATCACCGACAGCAACTCCTCCAGGTCGAAGGGCTTCTGCAGGTAGACGTCGGTGCCCGCATCGAACCCGCGGATGCGGTCCTCCACGAGCGTCCGGGCGCTGAGCATCACCACCGGCAGGGTGTTGCCAGCGGTCCGAATCGCCGCGCAGACCGCGTACCCGCTCATGCCGGGCAGCATGATGTCGAGCACCACCAGATCGACCGGCTGCTCCACCCCCGCCGCCAGTCGGCTCAGCGCCGCCTGGCCGTCACCGACGACGGTCACCCGATGTCCCTCGGCCTCGAGGTTGAACTTGATGCCGAAGGCGAGATGCTCTTCGTCCTCGACGAGGAGGATGTGCGACATGGCGGTGCGGCGGGGAAGGGGACGGGCCGCCGATGTTACCGCGCCAGAGCTGGCCGCCGCCGGGCCTCGCTGGCGTAGCCGTGGGCCAGAAACCAGTGCCAGGCGTCCCGCACCGCGTCCTCGATCGGCCGGAAGGAATACCCGAGTTCTTCCCGCGCCCGCTGGCAGGAGAAGTTGTGGTCGAGCATCGACATCGTCGTGGCGGCGGAGTTGACGTCCCCCTCGCGGCCGCGGATCAGGGCCGCCAGGTCGCCCGCCCAGCCCGCCAGGCTCACGAACGGACGCGGCGCAAGTCCCAGCGGCTGCATCCGGCCGGTGACGCGGGCCATCACCCCCCAGGCATCAAGGTATTTGAGGCCGTGGCCGCCGAGGATGTAGCGGCGTCCGGTCACGCCGCGTTCGAGCGCCGCCAGGATGCCCGCCGCGACGTCCCGCACGTCGACGAAGTCGTTGCCACCGGGCGGGGCGAAGAGCCCCTTGCCGGTGGCAACCTCCAGCAGCATGCGGCCGCTCGACGGTCGCCAATCCCACGGTCCGATCATGTACACGGGGTTGACGATCACTGCGTCGAGGCCGCGGTCGACCTCCTCCAGCACGGCCCGCTCCGCATCCCGTTTCGTGACCACGTAGGGACACTCGGGCATCACGCCCGGTGGCGTGTCCTCGTCGGCCGGTCCACCGTCGGGACGTAGCCCGATCGCATCCACGCTCGAGACGTGGACGAAACGCGCTCCGGCCCGGCGGGCCGCCCGGGCAAGCCGCCGGGTGCCGGCCACGTTGACCTCGCGCATCTCGTCGCCATGCCGCCAGCCGCAGTGGACGAAGGCGGCCGCATGGACCACGCAGGAGGCGCCGTCGACCGCCTTGTCGAGGGACGACTCGTCGGCGAGCCCCCCGCACATCCGCGTGACCGACAGGCCGGTCAGGGCCCGCTCGCCGATCGCGCTCGCCTCCCGCACCAAGGCCCGGACGGGCAAGTCCTGGGCCACCAGTTGGCGGACCACGTTGTTGCCTACCAGGCCGGTGGCCCCGGTCACGAGGCAGTCACCGACCAGGCAGAAGTTTCGGGGCGCGATCATGGAACGGATCCAATCTCCAGGCGGCGGAGCGAACTCGCCGGGTCGATCGCGATCCGTCGGACAACCCCGCCTCCGAGTGTAATTCGGCCGGGTGGGCGGGGCGACTTTCGGCCGATGGGATTCGGGCCGATGTTGACGGCCGTGCCGGTCAGGTCCCAAGATGCGCGGCGAAGGGACGGAAGTGCTTGCGAAGGCGGAGTTTGCGACGCAGGCCGAGGAGGGTGATACGTGTCGGACTTGGCGATCGAGCCGGTGGAGTCCCGCAGCCAGGAGAGGCGTTTTCTGCGGCTGCCGTGGCGAATCTATGCCGGTGATGCCTGCTGGATGCCGCCGCTGCTGCACTCCCAGGAGGAACTCGTGGGGTTCCGCCGACATCCGTTCTACGACCGGTCGCGAAGTCGCTCCTTCCTGGCCCGACGCGGCGGCCGTGACGTCGGGCGGATCACGGCGATCGTGAACGCTGGTCACGTGGAACGCTACGGCGAGAAACGCGGCTTCTTCGGCTTCTTCGAGTGCGAGGACGACGCGGCCGCCGCCCGCTGCCTGTTCGGCGCCGCGGCCGACTGGCTGCACGGCCAGGGCATGACGGCCATCCGCGGCCCCGCGAACCCGTCACTCAACTACGAGTGCGGTCTGCTGATCGAGGGCTTCGACGCGCCTCCCTTCTTCATGATGACGCACAACCCGCCGTACTACGCCGGGCTCGTCGAGGCTAACGGCTTCGGCAAGATCGAGGACCTCTACGCCTTCTGGGGAAAGACCTCGATGCTCGCGTCACTGGACAGCAAGTTGGGCACGATGGTCCAGGGGGTGAAGGAGCGATTCGGCGTCACCGTCCGGCCGCTCGACCGCCGGCGATTCGACGACGAGGTGCGGATGTTCCTCGAGATCTACAACTCCAGCCTCGGCGGCACCTGGGGCTTCGTGCCACTCACCGCCGGCGAAGTGCGGCACACGGCAGCAAGCCTCAAGCACCTGATCGTGCCGGAACTGGCGCTGGTTGCCGAGGTGGCCGGCAAGACGGTGGGCACGGTCTTCTGCCTGCTCGACTACAACCCGCGGATCAAGGCGATCAACGGCCGGCTGTTTCCGTTCGGCTTCCTGCGGCTGCTCTGGAACAAGCGGGGCATCAAGCGGATGCGGGCGATCAGCACCAACGTGGTGCCGGAGTACCAGGCCTGGGGGGTCGGCCTGGTGCTGACCGCGGCCCTCGTGCAGCCGGTGCTCGACTGGGGCATGGAGGAAGCCGAGTTCTCGTGGGTGCTCGAGAGCAACCACCTCTCGAAGCGGACGCTCGAGCGTGGCGGGGCGCTCGTGACGAAGAAGTACCGCATCTATCAGGACGATCCGCCAAGGGTCAGGGGCGGCGCAGCACACCTCTGACCGTCCGCGGCGATCCCCGCTGGACCAGCGGCCCGCCGCCCGTGGTTCCGGCGACGACGCGGCCCCCACCGCCGACCACGGCGGCGGTCGAGGACCCGGTCGGATGGCCCTGCCGGCGGGCCCGCTCCCACTGCATCGACCCGTAGTTGATGCCGGAAAGGTTGAACGAGCGGTACGGGTTTTGGGGGCTGACCGCGTGGGCGTCGCCAGGGAACGACAGGGAACCGGCACAGACGAGCATCACCAGCAGCGATCGGGCAAGGGGCATGGGGTGACTCCTTCGGGGGGCCGGCGGGGGGCCGGCCGGCGTCGCCGAGATAGTCTACGCCGCCCCGTTTCGCAGGGTTCACCGGCCGCCTCGGGGCCTGCGGCAGGCCGGGGTGAGGGGGCGTTGTCGGCGGTTCGCTGAGCTCCCCTGGGCAGGCTCGGATTGCTCCGGGAAGCACGGATTGCCCGTCCGGAAAACAAGCGGCCCGACCCTTTCGAATCCGCTTGCGGAGGATCATCTTTTTAGCCATAGTCGGCGGCCCGGCGGGAGGCTGCCGGGCCGAGGCCAGCACCAGTGGAGTTTCGCCATGCGCCGTCATCTCCGCCCCCCACGTCGTCGCGGTTGTGCCCGTCTCACGGCAGAGGCACTCGAGCCGCGCCGGCTGCTTTCGGTCCAGCCGTGGGTCATTCGCGGTGACGTCGATCCGGCTGCGCTCGACGACGTAATCGTCGTCGAGCAGCACCCTGTCAATGCAGCCTTGTTGCGAGTCACCGTCAACGGCCGGGTCGTCGGCACGCGGCCGATCGCCCAGCCTGGCCAGATCACGATCCTGGGAGGCCTCGGCCACGACCTCATCAACGTCGACGTGCAGGCGCTCAGGTCCGGCCTTCTCCTGCGCGGCGGACCGGGTGACGATTGCATCACGGGTGGCCCCGGGGCCGACCTCATCGACGGTGGGCCGGGCGACGACACGCTCGAAGGCGGCGGTGGCCACGACGTCATCCGCGGTCGTGGCGGCCACGACATGATACGGGGCGGCGACGGGGACGACTCTCTCGGCGGCGGAGCCGGAGCCGACACGCTCGTGGCCGGGGCCGGCCACGACACGCTCCGCGGTGGCCCCGGGATGGACCGGCTCTTCGGAGCCGCGCGGACCGACCGCCTCCACCGCGACACGCTCGACACCTTCCACGAGAGCAAGCAGGCCAATCCCGTCTTTCAGGCCTGGGGGGCGACCGAACTCCGCCGCTTCCTGAAGGCATCGGACGGCCCGCTGGGCCGGGGGGCGGTGCTGCGAGGTGGTCCGATCTTCTCGCCGACCTTGACCAACGCTTCGACGGCGGAAGTCACCGCGGGTGACCACTCCGGCACCAACAACCAGGTGGCGGGCGTCGAGGAGGCCGACATCGTCAAGACCGATGGCCGGTACGTGTACGTCGTCCTCGGGGGCGAGCTGTTGGTGATCGACGCCGATCCCGCGAACCTGGAGGTCGTGTCGCGGACGAGCGTGCCGGGCAGTGCGGTGGGACTGTTCCTCCACGGCAGCCGGGTGACGGTGGTGTCCAACGAATGGGGCTGGCGGTCTGGCCCACAGCCGATCGTTGTGGATGCGGCCGTGGCGTTCCCCAGTATGGAGATGTCGATCGGTCGCCTGCCCGGCTGGTGGGCGCCGCCCAAGGTCGTGGTGAGCGTGTTCGACCTTGCCGACCCGGCGGCTCCGACGGTCGTCGAGCGGACGCCGTTCGACGGATCGCTCATCGCCTCGCGAGCGATCGGCGACAGTGTCTACGTCGTGGTGCAGAACTGGTGGGCTCTGGAGCAGGTCGCCAATGGCAGCGGGTTGCCGACCTTCCTGGCCAACGTCGGCATCCACGTTCCCGCGGCCGGCGGCGACGGCAGCCTGGTGACGATCGCCCGGCTGTCCCCGACCGACGACACGCCCGGCGTGGACGCCGCCGCAGCGGTGGCCGGCATGGGAGGCTCGGTCTATGCCTCGGCGGGGGCCGTCTACCTCGCCTCGTCGTCCTGGAGCGGCACCGGCGCCGTCACGACGCTGACGGCCTTTTCGCTCGGCGTGTCGATCGACTACCTCGCCTCGGGCAGCGTCCAAGGTTTCGTGCCCGACCAGTTCGCGATGGACGAACACGCCGGCACCTTCCGTGTCGCCACGCAGACCGGCGGATGGGGCGGCACGTCCGCCACATCGCTCCACGTGCTTGCCCGGCAGGGCACCGACTTCGTGACGCTCGGGAGCGTGTCGGGCATCGCCCCCCGCGAGGATCTCAAGTCGGTTCGGTTCGTGGGCGACCGGGCCTACGTCGTCACGTTCGAGCGGGTCGACCCGCTGTTCGCGATCGACCTGTCCGACCCGGCAAAGCCCCGCGTGGCTGGCGAGCTCAAGATCCCGGGCTTCTCGACCTACCTCCACCCGATGGACGAGGGCCGGCTGTTCGGCGTCGGCACGGGCGACATGTGGAATACGGGCAAGCTGTCGCTGTTCGACGTCTCCGACATGTCGGCGCCTTCCGAGGTCGACGTCGTCACGCTCGGCGGGCCGGACGGCTGGACCTCCTCCGAGGCGGCCTGGGATCACCATGCCTTCGCCTGGTTTCCGCAGCAGGGGATGCTCGCCGTGCCGGTATCGAGTTGGCACTGGTCCGAGACGACCGGCTCCGACAGCGACTTCATCGTCAGTCTGTTCGCGGTCGACCGCGACACGGGCTTCAGCCACGCCGCCGACGTCCGGCACGACAGCCCGGTTCTCCGCAGCCTGCGGATCGCGGACCGGCTCTACACCGTGTCAGGCACCGCGATCGCGGTGCACGAGATCGCCGGGACGCACGCGGAACTCGGTCGCCTCGCGATCAATGCCCTCGGCGACGGTCACGGTCCGATCATCCTGCTCTGAGTCGCGGTGCCGACCGGCTTGCCGTCACGCTACCGCCCCGACCGTTTGGGCCGGTATCCGACCGACTTTCTGGGGCGGGCCCGCTTGCCCCGCGCCGCGACGGGTTGGTGCGGACCTTGCCCGGTGCCTGGGCCGCCGCGGATGTGGTCGCCGGACGTCTGCTCGGTGAAGGTTCGCGTGGCTTCTCGACGGCGACCGTCGATCGCCTCCGGTGGCGGGCGATCCGGGATCAGGCAATCGCAGCCTGCGCCGATGAGGTCCTGGCGACCCGCTTCGAGCAGCGCTCGGCGGACCTCGAACCAATTCTCCGGCTTGAAAAACTGCAGCAGCGCCCGCTGCAGCCGTCTGTTTCGCAGCCCCTTGGCGATCTTCACCGGCTGCTTCGTCATCGGATCGAGGCCGGTGTGGTACATGCAGGCAGCGATGTCGAAGGGGCTGGGGATGAAGTCCTGCACCTGGTCCGGTTTGTAGCCGTTCCGCTTGAGGAACACCGCCAGATCGATCATCTCCTCAACCCCGCTGCCCGGGTGGCTGGCGATGAAGTAGGGCACCGTGTATTGCTTCTTGCCCGCCCGCCGGCTGGCGGCCCGGAACTCGCGGTCGAAGGCGACATAGTCGTCGGCCGAGGGCTTCTTCATCAGCCGGAGCACCTCGGGGTCGGTGTGTTCCGGCGCCACCTTGAGGTGGCCGCCGACGTGATGGGCCGCGAGCTCCTGCAGGTAGTCGGGGTCCCGCCGGGCCAGGTCCATTCGCACGCCGCTGGCGACGAGCACCCGCTTGACGCCCTCGACCGACCGCGCTTCCCGCATCACCTCCTTGAGCGGCCCGTGGTCGGTGCCAAGCAGCTTGCAGACCGTGGGATGGACGCAAGACAGCCGCCGGCACTTGGCCTCCACCTCCGGCCGCGTGCACCGCATCTGGTACATGTTGGCCGTCGGCCCGCCGATGTCGGAGACGGTGCCCTTGAAGCCCGGCTGCTTCGCGAGCAGCCCGATCTCCGTGACGATCGACTCCTTGGAGCGGCTCTGGATGATCCGCCCCTCGTGGGCCGTGATTGAGCAAAAAGTGCAACCACCGAAGCAGCCCCGCATGATCTGGACGCTGTGCTGCACGACCTCGAAGGCGGGGATGCGGGCGGCGCCGTAGCCGGGGTGGGGCCGCCGGGTGAAGGGCAGCCCGTAGACCTCGTCCATCTCCTGCTCGACGAGCGGCAGGGCCGGCGGATTCACCACCACCGCCTCGCGGCCGTGTCGCTGCACGAGACGACGGGCGTTGTGGGGGTTGGTCTCCAGGTGGGCGATCCGAGTCAGTTCGCAGAAGGCGAGGATGTCCGCGGCCACTTGCTCGTAGGGGGGCAGTTCCAGCGCGCCGGGCCACCAGGCACCGGGGTCGGGCGGAATCGGCTCGCTGGCGCCGAGCCGATAGGCCACGCCCCGCAGGTCGCGGAGATCCTTGGGCGTCCGGCCGGCGGCGAGCCCGCGGGCGATCTCGAGGATCGTGCGTTCCCCCATCCCGAAGACCACGAGATCGGCCTTGGCATCGAGGAGAATCGAGCGGCGGACCGTGTCGCTCCAGTAGTCGTAGTGGGCCAGGCGACGGAGTGAAGCCTCCACGCCACCGGCCACGATCGGCACGCCCGGAAACGCCTCCCGCGATCGTTGGCAGTAGGCGAGCGTGGCGCGATCGGGCCGCCGGCCGATCGCACCGCCAGGGGAGTAGGCGTCGTCGTTGCGGACCTTTCGGTTGGCGGTGTAGTGGTTGATCATCGAGTCCATGTTGCCCGCCGAGACGCCGAAGAAGAGCCGCGGTCGGCCGAACTCCCGCCACGGCTCGCAAGACTGCCATTCGGGCTGGGCCAGCACCGCGACCCGGAAACCCGCGGCCTCCAGGAGCCGGGCGAGCAATCCATTGGCGAAACTGGGATGGTCGACGTAGGCGTCGCCGGTGACGAACACCACGTCCACCTCATCCCAGCCGCGAGCCGTCATCTCGGCGCGGCTGGTCGGGAGTGGAGGCGTGCCGCGGGAGGGGCTGGCGAGGGCGAGGGACATGCGTTCGAAGGCCGATGCGGCTGGGCGGCGGCGAGCGCGGAAGGCGGCGGGGAGTCGATCCCCGAGGGTCGCCTAGCCGCCCGCACCAAGTGTATCCCCGTGCCAGCGGCCGGGCGGCCGCTGGTATAGTCGTTGTATTCCGCGGAGGTTGACGTGATCCGGGCTTCGCGTGCAGTCGTGGCGGTGGCCGCCGTGGCGGCCATGGCCTGCCGGTTGGCGGTGTCGGCCGCCGAGCCGCCGGCAGACGAGATCTCCGCCTGGATCGGCCAGCTCGGGGCGTCGCAGTTCGCCCGCCGGGAGGCGGCTTCCAAGCGACTGCTCGCCGCCGGCCTGCCGGCCGTGGAGCCACTGGCCCTTGCCATCCAAGGCGGGGATCTGGAGGTGGCCAGCCGGGGGATCGAAATCCTCCGCGACCTGCTCGACGACCAGGAGGCCGGGCCGGCCGCCGAATCGGCGCTCGAAGACTGTGCCGATCGGGACGTCGTGGCTGCCAGGGTGGCGGAGTCGGCACTGGCCTTTCACCGACAGGGCCGGGGGGCGGTCGCCCGGTCCCGGCTGGAGGCGTTGGGGGCAGTGTTTCGGGACCACCCAGCGGCCGTCGCGGCGGGCGTGGATGTGGAGATCGGCCGCGACTGGAAGGGGACGGGTGACGATCTCCGCGAACTCACGTGGCTGACGCGGCTCGAGCGACTTGCCTTCCACGGCGTGCCGCTCGACGAGCAGGGCCTGGCGGTGGTGTCCAGGCTCCGGAGCCTGCGAGACGTGGAGCTCTTCGGCACCGGGCTGGGCGACGAGGCGGTGGCGGCGCTCGGGGCCAAGCTTCCCGACGTGCAGATCGAGGTGCGTCGCGGCGGCAAACTCGGCGTCGGCTCGCTAGCCTTCGGTGGCCGCTGCGAGATTCAGACGGTCGAACCGGGTTCGGCGGCCGACCAGGCTGGCGTCCGGCCGGGTGACGTCGTGCTGGCGGTGGACGGCGCGGCGGTGGCCGACTTCGACGCCCTCACGGCGCGGGTCGCCGGTCGCGGGCCCGGCGAACGGGTGCGGCTTTCGGTGGCCCGTCTCGACCGACGTCCGGGCGGTGACGCCGAGCGGCTGGAGTTGGACGTCAGGCTCGACGCCTGGTGAGATGGCGAAGCCTCAGAGGGAAGAAACCATGGCGGGTGAACGATCCTCCGACGAGCCGGTGGAGGTCCGGTGGCACGATCACGCGGTGAGCCGCGCCGACCGGGAGCGGGCCGCCGGCCACCGCGGCTGCGTGTTGTGGTTCACCGGCCTGTCGGGCAGCGGCAAGAGCACGCTGGCCAACGCGGTCGACCGCCGGCT